>DUQY01000233.1 GCA_012837565.1 Bacteroidales bacterium
CTTTTCCAAATTTCATCCAAGCAATATCGTCACCTACGGTCTCTACCTTCCAACCTGGAATTGTAGGAATAACCATAGCAAGATTTGTTTTACCACAAGAAGAAGGGAAAGCAGCTACTATATATTTCTTTTCACCCTTAGGGTTCGTTATTCCAAGAATAAGCATGTGTTCTGCAAGCCAACCCTCTTCTTTTGCAAGAACAGATGCGATTCTAAGTGCAAAAGACTTCTTACCAAGTAAGGCATTTCCTCCATAACCACTACCAAAGGACCATATCTCTTTAGTTTCTGGAAACTGACATATATACTTCTCTTCAATAGGTCTGCATGGCCATTTAACATCCTTTTCTCCCTCTTCCAAAGGATAGCCAACAGAATGAATGCAAGGAATAAAATTACCCTTATTTCCTAAAATATCGAGGGCTTTCTTGCCCATTCTAGTCATTATCCTCATATGAATAACAACATAAGGAGAATCTGTTAGCTGAACTCCTATATAAGATTTGTCAGATCCAAGTGGTCCCATTGAAAAAGGCATAACATACATAGTGCGACCTTTCATTGCACCTTTATATACTTTCATCATTTCCTCTTTCATCTTCTTAGGAGATTCCCAGTTATTAGTTGGGCCAGCCTCCTCAGGAGTCTTAGAGCAAATAAAGGTTCTGCTTTCAATTCTAGCTACGTCAGAATCATCGGTTTGAAAATAATAAGAATTAGGTTTTATATCTTCATTTAGTTTAATGGCGGATCCAGAAGCAACCATGCTATCTAAAATCATTTGGTTCTCCTCTTTCGAACCATCACACCAATGAACATCTTTTGGGTTAAAAATTTCTTGCCAATAATTAACCCATTCTATTAGTTTAGTGTTTTGAGTCATAATAAAATAATTATTAAGTTACTTAATCGCAAAAGTAAATAAGAAAAGTGAATAATACAAGATAAAATTAAAATATTTAAAATTCAATTCTTGATTATCTAATAATTAATTGGATAAAATAAGAGAAATAAGCCCTTAAATAAGTATAGAATTGAATGGAACGCAGTATAAAAATTCTAAAACGCCGTATAAAATCCCTGAAACGCCATATTAAATTTCTATAACTTTGTTTAATCTTACTGTGATGTACATCTAAAATTGCTGTGATGTACATCACAGCGTGCTAAGATGTACATCGGAAGACGCTAAGATGTACATCACAGTAATCTAAGATGTACATCACAGCAAAATGATTCTTTGAAACAAAAATTTAATACTTGATTATAGAGGTTTCTTTTTTGGTTTTGGGATATGTTTTTGAGAAATATGAAGAATTTTATCGTACAATAATGATATTGCTTAGAGTTTTATTATCTTTGCACTTGTATGAAAGAAGCAGTAATATATCTTTTTCCCACGCCAATTGCAGATAATGATTTGAACCTCTCTATGCCTGCAATAAATCTTGAGCTCTTAGAAAAATGCGATTGTTTTATAGTTGAAGAACTTAGAACTGCAAGACGGTTCTTAAAGAAAGCTGGTTATAAAAAAGACTTCGATGAGGTGGATTTCTTCATCCTTAACGAACATACAAAGCCAGAAGAAATTGAAAACTACTTAAAACCAATTTCAGAAAACAGGAATATTGGTCTTATGTCGGAGGCAGGACTTCCTTGTATTGCCGACCCAGGTTCAGTGGTTGTTAGTATGGCTCAGAGAAAAGGAATTAGGGTTAAACCCTTAGTTGGTGCCTCTTCCCTTATGATGGCTCTTATGTCTTCGGGTTTCAATGGTCAAAACTTTGCATTTGTTGGCTATTTGCCAGTTGATAAGTTTCTTAGGGTCAAACGCATAAAGGAACTAGAACAGATAGTTAATAAATTTAATCAAACTCAAATCTTTATTGAGGCTCCTTATAGAAATAATCAGATGATGGAAAGTTTGGTCAATAATCTTAATCCATATACTTTGATTTGTATTGGAGTTGATATTTCAATGGAATCAGAGCAAATTATTACTAAGACTGCTAAGGATTGGAAAAGAACTAATATTGACTTGAATAAGAGAAATACTGTGTTTTTGATTTATAAGTAAACTACAATGAATAAACCACTTGCTGCAAGCCTAAGACCAGAGAATTTAGATCAATATATTGGTCAGAAGCACTTAGTTGGACAAGGTGCTATACTTAGAAAAGCAATTGAGAGTGGTAAAATACCTTCAATGATTCTTTGGGGACCCCCTGGTGTTGGAAAGACAACCTTGGCTAATATTATTGCTAATAAATTGTTCTGTCCATTTTACTCTCTTTCAGCAATAAATTCAGGTGTTAAAGATGTTAGAGAAGTAATAGAAAAGGCTAGTAAAGGTGATAGGGCAATACTTTTTATAGATGAGATTCATCGTTTCTCAAAAAACCAACAAGATTCACTTCTCGGAGCTGTTGAACAAGGTGTAATAACTCTAATTGGAGCAACTACAGAAAACCCTTCCTTTGAAGTAATAACGCCACTTCTTTCAAGGTGTCAGGTTTTTATTCTTAAGTCTTTGGACAAAGAAGATTTATTAAAGCTAATAGGAAATGCTTTAAGTTATTATAAAGACGTTGAAAACAAAACAATTGAAATAAAAGAAACAGAAAGCCTGCTTAGAATAAGTGGGGGAGATGCAAGAAAGCTATTAAATGCAATTGAGATTGTTGTAAGTCAACTGGGTGATGAATTAATTATTACCAACGAAAAGGTTTCTTTAATTATTCAGCAAAACCTCACCTCCTACGACAAAAAAGGAGAGATGCACTACGATATTATCTCTGCTTTTATTAAAAGTATGAGAGGTTCAGACCCTAATGCTGCTGTTTATTGGCTATCAAGAATGGTTGCATCGTCCGAAGATGTTCTTTTTATTGCAAGAAGAATGCTTATATTTTCCTCAGAAGATATTGGTATGGCAAATCCTAATGCCCTACTTGTTGCGAATGCTTGTTTTGATGCAGTAAATAAAATAGGATATCCTGAATCTAGAATAATACTATCTCAAACGGCAGTCTACCTTGCAACATCTCCAAAAAGTAATTCAACATATATGGCAATTAATGCAGCCTTAGAGTTTGTTGAAAGAACCGGAGACTTACCTGTGCCGCTTCATCTAAGAAATGCTCCAACCTCTCTTATGAAAGATATTGGTTATGGAGATGATTATAAATATGCTCACGACTACAAAAACAACTTTACTCCTCTTAACTTCCTGCCCCAGGAGATTAAGGGCACAAAATTCTACTTGGCAGGCAATAACCCAAAGGAGAACGAGATTGAAAAGAGATTGAAACTAATGTGGAAAGACTTTTATAATTACTAATTATGAGTTATGAACTAAGATTTCTTTCTCCACAAACTAAGGCTGAAGATACTTTTGTTTTCAACACAAGGCTATGGACAAAAGCCGATAGGCTTATTATGGCACCAATGCATGCTATAACCAACTATGTCTTTCGTAATGCATTCGATAAAACATTCCCAGAGGCTATTGATAAAGCCATAACTCCCTTTATTTCCCTAACACATGGCAACACAACCTTTAACAAAAGGAAGTTTGCCGATATATTAAAAGAAAACAATAATTGTAATTTTGAAATCATACCGCAAGTCTTAGGCAATGATGCAAAAGGAATTATAGATATTTGTAATTTATCCTCTAATTTAGGATACAACGAGGTTAATTGGAATATTGGTTGCCCACAAGAAAAAATAATGAATAAGGGTAGGGGAGCTGGGCTTTTGAAAGATAGTGAAAGAATAGAAAGAGTAATTGATGAGGTCTTAAATAATATTGAAATAAACTTCTCAATAAAGGTAAGACTTGGGTATAGTTCGAAAGAAGATATCAAAAGGTTAATTCCAATTATTAATCAATATCCTATAAACAATGTTGTTATTCATCCTCGCTTAGGAACAGATGTATATGAAAAGGAAGTTGATTTGGATTCTTTTGAAAAGGCTGCCAAATTAATTAATAAGAGGATTACATATAATGGTGATATATTTACAGTAGATGACTTCAATAAAATCAAACTCAGATTCCCAAACATTAACGACTTTATGCTTGGTAGGGGATTATTATTTAACCCATGCCTTGCTTCACAAATTAAGTCAATTGATTATATTGATGATAGGGAGAGGTTGATTTATCTACATTCGGAGCTAATAAGAAATTCTCATTCCCTAAATAAGTTAAAAGGTTGTTGGAGTTATTTTGTTGTAGGTCTAAACTGGAAAGAAGATAAGCTTAAGCCACTCTTTAGTTGCCAAACTGTGGAAGAGCTAGATAAATTTGTAAGAGATAATATTTATGATTAGAAAACGTATAATTATCTAATATATATGAAAATTAAAGTAATAAAGATATGGATTTAGTAGCCGATAATATAATTCTTGTAGGAGCAATCCTCATATTTGTTAGCATATTATTAAGTAGGTTTAGTTCAAAACTAGGAATACCAACCCTGCTTATATTTCTTGTTGTAGGAATGGTATTTGGGAGTGATGGTCTTGGTCTTCAGTTCTATAATGCTGGAGTAGCTCAGTTTATAGGTATTATTGCCCTAAGCATTATTCTTTTCACAGGGGGTATGGAAACGAAGTTTAAAGAAATAAAGCCCATAATGGCTCAAGGGATTGTCCTTTCCACAATGGGCGTATTATTAACTGCTCTTATAACAGGTGTTTTCATATTTTGGATTTCTGGTTTTCAGTTTACTAACTTATATCTCCCATTTGCAGCTTCACTCCTCTTAGCCTCCACAATGTCATCAACCGATTCAGCATCTGTTTTCAATATCCTAAAAACGCAAAAGATAAAACTCAAACATAATCTTCGCCCAACCCTTGAGCTTGAAAGCGGGAGCAATGACCCAATGGCATATATGCTAACAATAGCTCTAATTCAATTTATTAGCTCCTCAACACTTGGAGTAGGGGCAGTGGTTGGACTTTTCTTTGTTCAGTTTATTGTTGGAGGGTTAGTTGGATTTGTAGTTGCAAAGCTAGCAGTTATGCTAATAAATAAGGTTAAAATTCCTTATCCTTCTCTATATCCTCTTTTACTTCTAAGCATCCTGCTTTTCACCTATGCAATAACAGATATCTTACATGGTAATGGGTATTTGGCAGTATATATTTCTGGGATAATTGTCGGCAATAATAGAATAGTATTCCAAAAAGAAATAACCTCATTTTTAGATGGGTTAACTATGTTTGCTCAATTAATAATGTTCCTATCATTAGGCCTATTAGTTAATCCAAGCGAGATGCTAAGTGTTCTTCCTGTTGGAATAATCATTGCAGTATTTATGATTTTAGTTGCTAGACCTCTTAGTGTTTTTATTTCCCTTGCACCATTTCGGAAAACAAAAATAAAATCCAAAGCCTTTCTTTCTTGGGTAGGGCTTCGTGGCGCTGTGCCAATTATTTTTGCAACCTATCCTGTTGTTGCTAATGTAGAACATTCCGACCAAATCTTTAATATTGTCTTTGTAGTTACTTTGGTTTCTCTTATAGTTCAAGGAATGACTATTACAACTATTGCCAACAAACTTAAACTTGCTGAGCCTTTGGACGAAAAGGAAAGTGATTTTAAGGTTGAGATTCCAGAGGATTTAAATGTTAAGCTAAGAGAGATAAAGCTAACAGAGAAAATGCTTGAGAAAGGAAATACCCTTGAAATAATGACTATTCCTGACAAAACCTTAGTAATGATGGTTAAAAGAGATATAGATTTTATTGTCCCTAATGGTCAGATGGAACTTTTTGAAGGGGATATATTACTAGTTATTGCAGAGGATGAGCAAGACAGAATAACTGATTTCTATGGTCATACAGATGATTAATTACAGAAAAAGAAAAGGCCATCAAATAAATGACAGCCTCTTGTTTAATTTTTAGTCTTAATTCTAGAATGAACTGATTAAATGCTTAGTAGTTTGCAGCATGAACTTCAAAATAAGCTTTTGCATGCTTACAAGCAGGGCATTTCTCCATAGCTTTTTTGCCAAAATGAATATATCCGCAGTTTCTGCAATACCAAAATACTTCTTCTCCTTTTTCAAAAACTTGACCCTTTTCAATGTTTTCAACCAGTTTTCTATAACGTATTTCGTGTTCTTTCTCAACCTTAGCAATCTGTCTATAAGAATTTGCAATATCTTTAAACCCTTCTTCATCTGCAATGCGAGCAAATTCAGGATAAAGGTCAGTCCATTCCTCATTCTCACCATCAGCAGAAGCTTTTAGGTTTTCAAGAGTTGTATCAATGATTCCAGCAGGATAAGTTGCAGTAATTTCAACCATACCACCTTCTAAATATTTGAAAAACACTTTAGCATGTTCTTCTTCTTGAGCAGCTGTGTCAGCGAATATAGCAGAGATTTGCTCATAACCTTCTTTCTTAGCTACTTTTGCAAAATAAGTATAACGATTCTTTGCTTGAGATTCGCCAGCAAAAGATTTTAATAGATTTTGTTCGGTTTTGGTTCCTTTAATACTCATAATTTCATTTAGTTTTAGTTTATAAATTCAATTTATTCAATAAATTCAGAGAGCAAATATAAACAAAATACATAACCACACCAAA
>DUQY01000234.1 GCA_012837565.1 Bacteroidales bacterium
ATGAATTAGCTGTATTTGCTATCCCTTTTTCTTTATATCTCAATGTATAATCGTGAGTATAATCATATAAAGGAGTAAAGCTATATTGGTAAGAGAGAGATAGTTGAAATCTTTTGTACTCAAAGCCTAAGCCAAGTTCCAGACCAGCATCCCAACGGTTTGTTCCCTCAACCATAAAGGTATCGTCGAAGTCTTCATTCATAAGTTGGTGGACGGTATAGTCGTAACCTATATATCCATTTGATACTGTAGGAGCAGGTGTTTGTTGGTGAAGATTTCTTGGCATGGTCTTTTCTCCGTAATGGTCAAGGAAATGACTCTCTCCTGCTATTCCAAATCCTAAGAAAGCACCTCCTTGAACAATGAATCGGAAATCTTGGCTAAAAGAAAACTTCCAAACAATATCAACTGGCATTTGAATATAATATGCCTTAACATCCATTTCTACGTTTTGGTCAAGATAACCTTTGTTTTGTGTATTTAACTTAAAGCCTTTTGAAGTAAATAATAATGAGGGTTGAAGATACCATGATTCAGAAAGTTTTATCTGTCCTGTGGCTCCAACGTTAAAACCATATTGAAAAGGCTTGGTGTCGGTGAACCCAACATAAGTAAGGTCTTTGTTGTAGAAAGCCAAGCCGTTGAAAACGTCTAAGCCTCTTGCATGAGTCAAATCGCTCATATTAAAACCAGCCCTTATTCCAAAACGATTTTCAGGTGCTCTATTAGTTCTTTGAGCAAAGCTATTAAGTCCGCTTATTAGCAACAAGGTTATTGCTATAAATGATACAACATTCTTCTTATTCATATTATCTTACTATAGGTTCAATTTGCAAATATAATATTTCTTTGTCAAAGATTGCATAAAAGGAAAAAGAAATATTGAAAATAGAGTAGTTTTATTATCTTTGCAATCAGAAATGGATAGAGAAAGAAAAGATTTTATAAACGCTTTGATAGTTCCCATAGGCTTTGTTTTTTTGCTTTGGGCTATTAAGATAATGGAAACAATAAGCGGCATATCGCTCTCGGAATACGGTTTGGAGCCAAGAACACTTAGGGGACTGATTGGTATATTTACTATGCCTCTTCTTCATTCTGGCTTCTCTCACCTTGCATCCAACACCCTTGCATCTTTTATCCTATTATTTGGATTATATATATTCTACAAAGAATTTGCCACCAAACTTTTTCTTCTTTTCTATCTTTTCTCTGGCATTGCAGCTTGGATAATAGGAAGAAGCGGTTCAATACATATTGGAGCAAGTGGCTTGGTTTATGCCTTGGCTTGGTTTCATATTCTTAGTGGAATAATAAAGAGAAACAAGCCTCAATCTGCTTTTGGTCTAATAGTTATATTTCTTTATGGTGGAGTTATTTGGGGGATATTCCCTGACTTCCAATCAAGTCCAAGAATTAGCTGGCAAGGTCACTTAGGTGGTGCAATAACAGGCTTTGTCTTTGCATTTTATTATAAGAGAATAGCAATAGCTCAACAAGAAAAAGAAACTGAGGAAGAGGAAGATGAATTATCGGAAGAGAATCCTTATTGGTTAGAATATGGTCACCACAACGATATTAAAAGAGGTGAAGAAAACAAAGCAGAGGAGGTAAAAGAAATAAAAGAAGAGATAAAGATAGAGGAGATAAAGCCAGTAGAGAAGATAGAGGAAGATAAAGAGAAATTCAAATACACATATAAAGAATAAAAAAAGGGACGCAGTTAATTACGTCCCCAATTATTAATCTCTAAGCAATTGTTATAATAAATACTAGCTTATTTCTTCTTCTGAATATATTCGTGTATTGCCTTTGCAGCTTCTTTCCCTGCTCCCATTGCTAGAATAACAGTTGCAGCTCCACTTACGGCATCTCCTCCAGCAAATATGCCTTCTCTTGATGTTTGTCCGCTATCGTCAGCAATAATACCTCCCCACGATTCAGAGTCAAGTCCTTTTGTTGTATTTATGATTAATGGGTTTGGATTGGTGCCAAGTGACATAATAACGCTCTTTGTTTCTATTTCGTGTTCACTTCCTTTTATTTCAAGAGGTCTTCTTCTCCCGCTTGCATCAGGTTCGCCTAGCTCCATTTTAATACATTTAATGGCTCTTACCCATCCTTTCTCGTCTCCAAGAATCTCAATAGGACTAGTCATAGTATGAAATATTATGCCTTCTTCTTTTGCATGATGAACCTCTTCTGTTCTTGCTGGCATTTCTTTTTCGCTTCTTCTATAAACAACGTGTGTGTCAGACCCTAAACGCCTTGCTGTTCTTGCAGCATCCATTGCCACATTTCCTCCTCCAACAATAACTGCTTTGGAACCAGGGAAGATTGGTGTGTCGTAGCCTTCCTCAAATGCTTTCATTAGGTTGGAACGTGTTAGGATTTCATTTGCAGAAAGCACTCCGTTAAGGTTTTCACCAGGAATGCCCATAAACTTAGGAAGTCCTGCACCCGAACCAATATAAACTGCTTCAAATCCTTCTTCTTCTAAAAGCTCATCAATTGTGATACTCTTTCCAACAACAACATCATTAATTATTGTAACGCCTAGTTTCTTTACATTATTTATCTCGTGTTGAACAACTTCTTCTTTTGGTAAACGGAACTCAGGTATACCATAAACTAAAACTCCACCTGATTTATGAAGAGCCTCAAATATTGTAACCTCATATCCTAGTTTTGCTAAATCTCCTGCACAAGTAAGTCCACTTGGACCTGCTCCAACAACTGCTACTTTCTTACCATTTGATGGTGATTTCTTTGCAAGGTCTATTTTGTTTTCCCTTGACCAGTCAGCAACAAATCTTTCCAGCTTACCAATAGCCACAGCCTCTCCCCTCTTAGCCAATATACATGTTTCCTCACATTGAACCTCCTGAGGACAAACCCTACCGCAAACTGCTGGCAAGGCTGTATCTTCTGCTAATATATGAGCTGCTGCTTCAAAATCGCCTACCTTTATTTTAGCAATAAACTGAGGAATTTTAATGCTAACAGGACATTGGGTTACACAACCAGGGTTCTTACATTCAATGCAACGTGAAGCCTCTGCCATTGCTTCCTTTTCATTATATCCATAAGAAACCTCTTCAAAGTTCTGAGACCTTTCAACTGGGTCTTGCTCTCTTACCTTTACTTTTTTAAATTTCTGAACAATGATTTCTGCCATCTCTGATTGCTTAACCTTATGAGTTAAATTACAATGGTGTCCTGGGGTGTCTGTTGCAATTTCGTGTGTTCTATACATTCCTTGACGTCTCATAGCCTCATCGAAGTCCACAAGGTGAGCGTCAAACTCAGGTCCATCGACACAGGTAAACTTAGTTTTCCCTCCAATAGTTACCCTACAAGCTCCACACATACCTGTCCCATCAACCATCAAAGTATTTAGACTAACAGTTGTTTTGATATTATATTCTTTGGTTAAAAGAGATACAAATTTCATCATTATCATAGGTCCAATAGCAATAACCTCATCATAATGCTTTTTCTTATTATCAATTAAGTCTCTAATCACATCAGTAACTAAGCCTTTGTTTCCGTTCGAACCGTCATCAGTGCATATATATAAGTTCTTTGATACCGCACCCATTTCCTTTTCCAAAATAATTAGGTCTTTGGTTTTAGCACCCATAACAACATCAACATCAATACCGTTTTGCTTAAACCATTTTACCTGAGGATATATAGGAGCTGTTCCCACACCACCAGCAACAAACAAAATTCTCTTCTTCTCTAAGTCTTCTACGTTTTGGTGTATAAACTCACTCTCATTGCCCAAAGGTCCTACAATGTCTTTGAATTCATCTCCAACATTTAGCTTAGCCATTCTTTCGGTTGACTTACCTATTACTTGAAAAACTATATTTATTGTCTCTTGCTCGAGGTTGTAATCACAAATCGTAAGAGGTATTCTTTCTCCTTTTTCGTCAATAATTACAATAACAAAATGTCCTGGTTTAGCCGCTCTTGAAACCCAAGGCGACTCAACATCCATTGAATATATATTTTCTGTAAGTTGTTTCTTTGATTTAATTTTAAACATATTATTTTTCTTATTTTATTGATGGTATAATATCTATTTAACTGGCTTATCTATCATTTCTATCTCTTCTTTTCTCAAATTAAGTTCGAAGGATATTTTCACTTTGGAACAGCGATTTAAAAATATAAGCAATATTGATAATATTGAAAATCCTAAGTAAAGTGGATTTGAAGATAGTACGAAACCTACTGATGCAATAATAGTCATTATGGTGAAAGAAACTAATCTTTTCTTGTTAATATTATGGTAGATATTGAGCTTTTCACCCAAGGCAAGTGTCTTAATTTTATTAAGTTGACTTTGGTATTTCTTCCTTCCAGAAATAAAGAAAGTTAAAATCAATATCATCATTATTACTGATATATACATGTTAATTTTGTTTTCCAGACCAATATCTCCAATTATTAAATGTGTTAAGTAAGATGCTGCTACGAAGACCAAATTAATTATTATATACTTGATATGCAGACCATTCAGATTGCCAATATAGTTTTTCATGTGTTTTTTTGCTATTGAATAAGAGAACAAATATATAAAAAAAAGCCTTTTGTTTGTTATTATTCTAAATTTTTTTTAATTTTGCAGTGTCGATTAGAGATTTATTCTATAAAATTTAATCCTCCTTAGTCGACAATCCCCAAAAAAATGGTCATTTAATTAAACAGACAAATTCAATCTCAAAATTTATTTATCATACAATTTTATATGTATAACAAATCTCAATTAGACACAAAATCTTTAGAAGAGTTAAAATCTATTGCTGAGGAGCTATCAATACCTAAAACTAATAAACTTAAGGAGCAAGACCTTATCTACAAAATATTAGATCATCAGGCAGCAAACCCGAGAAAAGAAGATATTGAACAAGAAAAGGCAGCAAAGGCTCCAAAAAGAACGAGGCTAAAACCAAAGCCAGTTGCAGAATCAAATGTAGGTGGTTCTAAAACCACCACAAAAGAAAAGGCAGAGGACAAGAAAGATGAGCCTAAGAAAACAGAGGCAAAGAAGACTGAACCTAAAAAGACTGAAACAAAGAAGACAGAAGCAAAGAAGACAGAAGTTAAGAAAACTACTTCAACTAAGACTGCTGAGAAAAAACCTAAGCAGGTTGAAAAAGCAAACAAGGATATTGCTAGTTTAGAAATATCTGAATTTGTTATACCTGAAATTCCAGAAGTTCCATCTCTTGAGGACTTAAAGGTATCAGACGTTAAGCCTAAGGCTCCAACAAAGGAAATAGAAATAGATAAAGAAAAAGAAAACACAAAGCTATTATCTGTGGGTACGCCTTTAGAAGAAAACAAAGA
>DUQY01000020.1 GCA_012837565.1 Bacteroidales bacterium
ACACATATTGGCCATTTGCCAAATACATGTCTCAATAGATTTATATGTAGGTTTTTGCCAGCACTTGTTTTTAGTTATTAAGTTAAAAACTATCCTTTCTTTAGTTCTAGATCTATAAATCACAGTATTGGGCCAATTAATTTGCTTTGTTTTTAAAGTCCTAATCAAAGATGATTTCATTCCTGGGAACTTTTCCCTAAAAGCAGTGGCAATTCCAGCGCCCATAGCGCAATCATGACTAATGCAGTGAGCAAGAGCATATTTTTCATCTACCAAAAACAGGTCACCTTTTTGTTCAACAATTGTCATATTAAAACCTCCCCTCTATATATGGATTATATTCAAATTGCCCATAAAAACAATTAAAATGAAAGTAAGTTAGATGATCTTTGCAGAAGGTTATGAATAATTGCAAAGTAGGGTAATTTATATAAGAAACTCTTCGTGAAATCTGTATTTTGTGCACAGTATAACAATTATTCAGAATGAAAAACTCTTCCACTCGCAACATTTTTGTTGAAAGTAAAAGAGTTTTTGTTAATTAGTAATCCCATGGATTTGTTAGGTTTATCATCATAGTGAACACTCCCCTACTAAACAAGAATACTTGCGTTTAATCCTAATTGAGACACTATTGATTTTGCTATTTTTTCTTTATGTTTTTCATATTATCCTCCCTTTATGATTATCCTACATTTTTGATAAGCTTTGAATAGTCTTTACTTGAGATATATCCATTATTGCAAAGAATATCTAATATATCATAACTAAGCCCATCTAAAGACACTTGCCTAACTCTCTGAATCGATATCCCCTCTTCTTTGCTGATAACCCTTAGCACTTTTTTATTTAAGAATCTTTTTTTAAATATTTCCCGATTACGCTGGTTAGGGTATTGTATAGACAACAAGCTTTCAAGATCAGATAGACTAAGTGCATTACTAGGCTTTTTAATTAATTTGCTATCTTCCATTAGCTTCAACATGTAGTCTTTTTCTATTAAGCCTTGTTTAGCAATTTCTAATAGAAATAAATTATTTGAAAAGACGCGATTTACAATTTGCCTAGCTCTTTCTTTGCTAATGCTAAACATGGATCCTATTGATTCGTATGTTCTTGTCCTGTCTTTGAACTCCCCAAAATAAGCCATAATAAGCTTTTGGTCTCTTTCTGAAATATTGGCATTTTTCATAGCAAATTTCAAGGATGCTATAAAGTCTATATCAGCCTTCTCTTTTGAATAAGCACCTCTGTGAAGACAAGCCTCAGATACAACCTCCAAGCTTTGCACTTGATTAGTTGTTGTTAGTTGAGCAACCAATTCCTCAGAAACATTAATATCCTTAACCATATCAGAGAGGTTTTTATTATTAAAACTATGTCTAATAATAATCTCAAGATTATTCCTGAAGTGTTGTGGAAACATCTGATTAATTTCGAGTAATAGCCCTTTAAACAACGTTTTGTCTATCTTTGCCTGAAAAAGCTCTCCCTTATTTTTGCTTCTAAGAAAACTTACAACCTCTAGAATTTCAGATTCTTCCATTGATAGGAAATTTGAAATATCTTCAGCTGATTGAAAGGAGTGGTTTTTTTGTTCTAGGTGGTTTATTGCTGAAAAGACCCTTG
This sequence comes from Bacteroidales bacterium, assembly GCA_012837565.1. Classification (GTDB taxonomy): domain Bacteria; phylum Bacteroidota; class Bacteroidia; order Bacteroidales; family P3; genus UBA10566. The sequence continues at coordinate 1,630 of DUQY01000020.1, forward strand.
ACCTTGCAGAGCTTAGGTGTGCTGGGATTCTGATTCCTTTTAGGTTTAAAAAGAATTGTCCTAGGTATCCCTGGACATATGGCCAAGCAAAACTCATAAATGCAAAACCTTTCAAAGGATCGAATCTTTTAATAGCAATACAAAGACCCTCAAAACCACAATGCTTCAATTCTTCATAGTCTGAGCAATTAGGGTATTTTTGCATCAACTTAAAGACAATATACTTATACTTATTGAAAATCCTCTCAAATAACTCCTCCGAATAATTCTCATTAAACCTTAAAAACAACTCTCTTTCTTCTTCCCTTGTTAATTTTTCCATAATTAATCCTCCCTTTTCT
>DUQY01000235.1 GCA_012837565.1 Bacteroidales bacterium
ATAAACAAGTCAATAGACATTTTGCTTGTATATTTATATTAATAACTCTTAGATTTAATGTTATAGAATAGCAACTTCAATTCACTGACATAAAAAAAGGCAATCCGTTATAGATTGCCTTAGTGTTTATTGTTAAAATGAATTTGTCTTATTTAACTATCTTCATTTCTTTTATTAGGTTTTGTGCTCCTGCAAATTTGTCTATTATGAATAGGACGTAGCGGATATCTACGTTGATGCAGCGTTGCAAGTCTGGGTTGAAGGCTATGTTGCCACTCATTGCTTCCCAGTTGCCGTCGAATGCTATTCCTACTAATTCGCCTCTGCCATTTATTACTGGAGATCCTGAGTTGCCACCTGTTATGTCGTTATTGGTGATGAAGCATACTGGTACTGTGCCATTTTGTGCGTATTGTCCGTAGTTTTTGGTTTTATATAGGTCTTTTAGCTTTTGTGGTATTGTAAATTCCCAGCTTGTGGTATCTTCTTTTGCCATTATGCCTTCGAGGGTGGTGTAGTTATTATAGGTTATGCCGTCTTTTGGTTTGTATTCTTTTACTTGGCCGTAGGTATAGCGTATGGTGGAGTTAGCATTTGGTGCGAAGTGTTTTTGGTTATCCATTTCCATTATTCCTTTCACAAACATTCTTTGTGTTGTGTTCAATGCTGCATATGCTGGTTGAGCTGCTTGCATGCGGGTGTTGTAGTTATTGATAAAATCTACATAGGTCTTAAACATTGGGTCGTTAGCTATTTTGTCTGCTGTTGGGTTTTCTAATAACTTATATGCTTTTTCTGGCTCTAACATTTGAGAGTCATCAAAGATTTGTTTTGCTATCTTGTTGAAATCGTATTTGTTCTTAAAGGCATTGTCTAAGAAGTTTTCGCTTTGGTGTTTGTTGGGTACGTTGCGAAAGAATATATCGTATCCGGTTGCTAGTAGTTTAAGTTCGGTTGCATAGTTGAAATCTTTAAATATATCTTCAAGACTTATTTTTGCTGACTCTGCTAATTTCTTTGCTTTGTCGGTGTTGCCGTTTTCTCTTAGTTCTTTTTCAAGGGAAGAGAAATTTCTTGCTATTGCTACTCCTGAGTTGCCTCTTAGGAATGCTTCGTTGGTAAATACTCGTAAGTAATCAAATTCATTGGTTATCTGTGAGTAGGTTTCCAATTCTTCTAATACATTACCATACTCTGCTTTTCTTTCTGGCTTTTCTGATATCCATTTTGCTAATCTTGTCTCAAGGTCTTTCTTTGTTGATTTAACGTCAAGGTCTTGTAAGCATTTTGTTTGTCCAATATAGAACTTCCAATAGTTTGATAGCTGTGCAAATTTAGCTGCATATTGTATTCTTACCTTTGGATCTGCTTTCATATCTGCATCCATAACATTTCTTAGGGCTGTTCTTGCAACAACTACTGATGGGTTGTATACGTCAATTGCTTGCTCTACTCCGTAAGATGTCATAAAACGATCTGTTGAACCTGGGAAACCAATAATCATTGTGAAGTCATCATTCTTAACTCCTTTAAGGCTAATAGGTAGTGAGTGTTTTGGTTTAAAAGGAACATTATCTTGTGCAAACTCAGCTGGCTTATTATCTTTGTTAGCATAAACTCTAAACATTGAGAAGTCGCCAGTATGACGTGGCCACATCCAGTTATCGGTATCAGAACCAAACTTACCGATTGAAGAAGGTGGCGCTCCAACCATACGAACGTCTTTATAGACTTCATACACAAAAAGAATATATTGGTTACCATCAAACATAGGTGCAACTTGTGCTATATAGCCATTATCCTTTTCAGCCTCTTCCCTAATTTTCTTTATATTATCTCTAATAATACTAGCTCTCTTTTCTTCGGTAGTTTCCTTAGTGATATTCATAAGAACCTTAGAACTAACATCATCCATTCTGATTAGGAACTTAGCCGTAAGACCAGGACAAGGTAATTCTTCAGCCTTTGAATATGCCCAAAACCCATTCATTAGATAATCATGCTCTACCGTAGAATGCTGTTGAATTTGAGGATAACCACAGTGATGATTAGTAAGAAGTAATCCTTCATCTGAAATAATCTCACCTGTACATCCTCTACCAAACTGAACAATAGCATCTTTCAAAGAAGCTTGGTTGATATCATAGATTTGTTTTGGACTTAGCTTAAGTCCCTTTGCCTTCATGTCCTTATAGGTCTGTTTGTCCAAGAACATTAGTAACCACATCCCCTCATCAGCCCTCGCCAGTGGAGCGAACGCAAATAATCCTATTAAAAGGAATAAAATTGTTTTTTTCATCTCTTTAATTTGTTTGTTTATATATTTTTTATTTATTTATTGCTTTTATTGTTTAATCTTTCTGTTTCTATAGGCACTAAAATCATATACTTTCTTTATATAGCTATGGTTCTCGAATAGTTCGGATGAGATTATGTAATCGGCTGTTGAACGGTTGGAAGCTGTTGGTATATTGTACATAACTGCAATTCTAAGCAGTGCTTTCACATCAACATCGTGTGGTTGTTGTTCCATTGCATCCCAAAAGAAAAAGACAAAATCTATTACACCTTCACTAATTAAGGCTCCAAGTTGTTGGTCTCCGCCAAGTGGTCCTGATTTAAGTTTTTGAACGCTTATATATTCTCTTGAAAAAGGTTCTATACCTTTGTTTATTTCTTCTTCAACCATAATACCTGTTGTTCCGGTAGATATTAGATTGTGTTTTGCTAGTTTCATTTTGTTGAAAGCTACCCATTCGGCTAAGTCTTTCTTGCAGTTGTCGTGTGCAACAAGTGCTATTGCATATTTTTTTATATTTATCATTTTATTTTAGTACTTTGTTTCTTTGTTTTCTTGATTTAAAGATATCGGCAAAATGCTCATATTCTTTCTTATATATTATACCAACACCTTGTGTGTATGGGCTTATATTATATTTAGTGAAGTCATCTGCATTTGATTTATTGAAAACTTTGAAACGGAAATTATCTGTTATCTTATATTCAGCATTCAAATCTAACATAAAGGATGATGATTCTTGTGCTTGTGTTGTTTTTCCACCAAAGGCTGATGTTGATTCTAGTTCCCACCTGCCTATGTTCTTTGATATATTGACATCAAACTGGTCTGTTACTGCCTCTGAACCTGGAGTATAGTTTACTCCAACATCTACAAAGGTTATCATGTTTGCAAGCATTCCTGATATTTGTCCAAAGGCCACATCAAAGGCTGAAGATGCTATGTTTGGTCCTCCAATATTTCCCTCAACAGAGGATGAAGGGGCATAGAACTGACGAGTAACCAAAAGAGAAACGGTTTGTTCAAGCATTTGCTTTTCATCGTTCCTATCAATATACATAAATAAATCTTCAACTGTTTGTTGGTCGGTGTTTGGAAGGCGTATATCGAAAGTTGGGACAGGGTTCATTAGCTTGCCTGAAAGATTAATAACACTTTGAACATCCACTTGCTTCATATATTCCTTACCAAGAATTGGAGAAAGTGATGCCTTCGTTTTATAGACTGCACTAACATTAAGGTAAGCATTGGTTGGGTCGCCATTAAACTGAATTGTTCCTCCCTTTTCCAACATAAAAGTCTTTTCAATAACATTCATTATGGTTAGCCCAAAGGTTCCACTTTCAATATTAACTAAGCCATACATATTGAACTTGCCTTTAGAGTTTATATCCATTTTCAAATCACCCGAACCAGAGGCCTTCAGGTCTCCTCCAATTTGATTGAAATTCATCGGCATTCCAATTACTGCATCAGGAGTAACGGTTAGGTCAATATGTATACTTAAATCCATTTCTTTTTCAGCAACCTTAAGTCTCTTACTTATGGTATCTTCTTTTTCTTTATTAAAATCAACGAACCTTATAAATGAATTCTTTGAAACACTTGTTTTACTTGAAATTGGAAGATATACATTCGTACCTCTTTCTGTCCTTGCTTTAACATCTATCTTTAGGGTAGAAAGGTCGCCCATTATACTTGCCCGTGCTGATGCATATGCTTCACCATAATACATTTGATCAACAGAGAACCTAGTGTCGAGAATCTTAACCTTATCAGCAGTTACAATTAGATTGATTAAGAAGTCTTCAAACTTATCATGGGTTACTGTTCCATCTATTACCAATTTGTTTTTTTCAGTATCTCTTAGCACAAACTTATTAAGAATGAATTTATTATTCTTTATGGTTAAGGAATCAGAAAAATAATACTTAGTGTTAATCATATCAATCTTAAGGGCTCCATCGTTTACCTTAAGAGTTCCTAGAATATCTGGACTGGTGAATAATCCTTTAATCTTAATGTCTTGTCCAGATATAAACCCTTCTGCCTCCGAAGAGAAACTATTCAAAAATGGTTCAATAACGTTTAAGTTAAAGTTCTTAAGGCTAAGATTTAGATTTAGATTATTGGTTTTACTCTGTGGATATATAAAGCCTTTGACCGATAAGGGGATGTTTTGATTTCCTTCTTTCCCTCTGTAAAGTAGTTTTATATCAATAAGAAACTCATCGTTTTTAAGAGTATTGCTAATCTTTAAATCAGCTATCCCTAAAAAGTTTTCATTAAAAGATAAGCTATCGATTATTAAGTTAGATACTAAGCTTGGCTTATTGAATAAACTTTTAAAGGTAACGTTTTCGTTTATCCTACCCCCTAGTTGAATGCCACTAGATTTCAAAAATGGATTAAATGTACTTAAATCAACATTCTTAAAGTCTATTCTCATCTCATCTTTGCTTTTGTCGGAAGCTATACCATTGATTGTTATGAATTCATTGAGATTGCCTAAAGAGAAGTTTAGAATAGCTAGTTGTTTGCCATCAAAACCTATAACATTATTATTATTTATCACTATTTCACTTCCCAGAACCTCAAACTGTGAATTTTCAAAGCTGCCTTCTATGCTATTATTGGTGAAAATGGATTTGAAATTAATACTTCCTTTTGTTCTATTTTCAATTCTTTCATCCGCAAAATTAAGAGCCAAATCAAACTTTTTGGCATTAGAAATAACATCCAAAACAACATTTCTTATCATAAGGCTATCGGTAACCATAAACTTTGAAGATAGAACACTAGTGAACAGGTCATTATTAACAACCTTTGCATTTAATTTAATATCATTAAAGATTATGCTGCCAATACCTATACGATTTGTCCTAAAGCTTAGTTTGAGTTTGTCTATTGTGTTTAATGAACCTTCAATTATTGTGTTATTACTTAAACTAACGCTTGGTGCAAATAGTAAAAAGATTGGATTTGCGTCCTTTAGCGTGGCAGAGAAGTTTAGTTTTGACTTAATTTGATAGTTGTCATCAATCTCCTCTATTGCCAAATCACCTACTTCAGGAGAAAGGAAACTAAAATCAGGTATATAGGTTTTAATTATCCAAGTTATATCCTTCCCGAAATCAGCAAAATCATATTTCCCTACCATGGACAAGTCAAATATATCTGAATAAATAGCCAGACTATTAGCCTCTGCGGAGGTAGACATTTGAGCATTGAATCGTTTAAGAATAAAATCTTTCTTTTCATCCATCACAAACTTTAAGTCTTGTATGCTTAGAGTTCCTGTAAGATTCTTTATATCTAAGTTTTTAATATCCGCAATAATCTTTCCCGACACTATGGTTGTTGAGTCTGCAAACTGAAATAGATTTAGCTTGTATGGGTCAATGTTTTCAAAACTAGCATCAAGGTATAGGGATTGTTGATCTTTTATTGAATAATCAGCAGAAGCAATTAGCTTTGCTTTTCCGTCTTGAACATATAGCTGAGCTGTTATTTCCTTGTTTTCAATTTCTCCATCTACAAAAATGGAATCATAATTGTTTCCCTTTAAATAAACATTGTTAAGGCTTGCCGTTAAGCTCCCTCTTAAATCATCAAGACTAGTTCCTGTAACCTTAGCCTTTGCAATAAGTTGAGTTGTTCCAAGCCAAGGAATATCTAAAAGTGTTCCAGCGTTAAACTCTTTAGTTAATAGGTCGGCAGAATATGTTGTAAAATTCCCTTTTGTTATTGAGCTTGCTATCAAATCAAGATTCCCTATCTCAGTATTGATTTCTGCAATTGCATTAAATTCTGAAATCAGACCTATGAAACTTCCTTTAAGATTAACCCTCCCAAGATTTGAAACCATTAAAGGAATTGTGAGACTTTCTAGTAAATCTCCAAGTTTCATTGAGTGATAGTCAGCATAGCTTGACTGAATTTCTTCTGCAAAAATATCAAATATGGTATTGTCTATATCTGGTAAGCCTTTAACTCTTCCTTTTAACTTAAGATATGTTTCTTTCCCTGTGGTGATTTCAAGGTTATCGCAATACATATCACTAATTGTTCCGTTAAACTTAGCAACAACATCTGCTTTTTGTTCAAAACCTTTAAGCGTTTCTGCCCAATAGGTTGCATCTTTCATTCCAATATAACTCCCTTTCTTTAGTTCTCCTTCAAAATAAACCGAGTCGATAACTTCTCCATAGGTGTCCCAAGAACTTGTTTTCATTTGACCATCAGCATATAAATCAGAGTTTGGAGTTCTTATCCTTGCATTCTTTGCCACCATTCCTTTTGAAGAGGCAACAAATTCTCCTGATATTGATTTTATCTCAAAACCACTTGCTTCTTTTGCCGAAAACCGATTAACCTTAACGTTTATTGAGTCATCTATAAGCAAAAGATTTTGGAGGTCAGCATTGATATTCCTAAACCTCATATTGTTAATTGCAACAAGGTTAGGAGGATATACATCAGTATCATCTATTAGCTTGAGCGAGAAGTTAGCATCTTTTAGTTTTACCCTATAAACATTAAGTATAAATGGTTTGTCGGATGGGGTCTTAGGCTTATCGGATGCAAAATAATCGAGAATAAACTGGAAGTTTAACCCTTTTTCTCCTACTTCAATATTAAATGTTGCTGTTTCCAAGCTAACACTAGATATTTTTATTCCACTTGATGAGGGTAAGGAGTAAATTTTAACAGAAATATCATCGGCATAAAGTATTGTGTCTCCCTTTTGACTTTCTAAATAAACATCTTTTATTTTAATGCCATCGAAAACATTTATACTCAAAGCACCTATCCTTAGTTCTGTCTTCCACTCTTTTGAGAAAAAATCAGAAACTTTAGCTGCCAAAATAGATTGAACTATTGATGTGTTTAACAAAGCCATAAAAAGATATACAACCATAAAGGCGGTTAGTAAGCAATAACCTATAACCTTAGAGGTTTTCTTGAAATATCTTTTTTTATGTTTTTGTTTCTCTAAATTCATTACTTTTGCAAATATATTACTTTATTTGCATTATAAAGATACAGATGTATAATATTTGTAATTTATTTTGACTTAATTAAGAAAAACAACATAATCTTATGGCATATATATTAGCAATTGAATCTTCTTGTGACGACACCTCTTGTGCAGTAATTAATGATTTTAAGATTTATTCTAACGTTATAGCTTCTCAATCAGTTCACCAAAAGTTTGGAGGAGTTGTTCCTGAATGGGCATCAAGGGCACATCAAAAAAATATTATCCCTGTAGTTGACACTGCAATAAAAGAGGCAGGTATAAAAAAAGAAGACCTTTCAGCTATTGCCTTCACTCGTGGTCCTGGACTATTAGGTTCCCTATTAGTTGGAGTTAGTTTTGCTAAAAGCTTCGCAACAGCCCTCAACCTTCCTCTTATTGATGTAAACCACTTAGAGGCTCATATACTTGCACATTTCATTAAAGATAATCCAGACACGAAAACACCTTCTTTTCCTTTCCTTTGCTTATTAGTAAGTGGAGGAAACACACAGATAATTTATGTTAAGTCGCCATCCGATATGGAGATTATTGGCAAAACAATTGATGATGCAGCTGGAGAAACCTTCGACAAGGTAGCCAAAATACTTTCTTTGCCCTATCCTGGCGGTCCTCATATCGATAGACTTGCAAAAACAGGAGATATAAACGCCTTGAAATTTGCAGAATCTAATATGCCTAACTACGATTATAGTTTTTCAGGAGTGAAGACAAGTATATTATATACCCTTAGAGATAAGTTAAAAGAAAATCCTTTATTCTTGGAAGAAAACCTCAGTGATATTTGTGCCTCTGCCCAGCATAGGGTTGTTACAATGTTACTTAAGAAATTAGAAAAAGCAGGAAAAGACCTTAAAATTAAGGATATCGCCATTGCAGGTGGAGTTTCAGCAAATTCTTATTTGCGAGATAAACTAAGAGAACTAGGCAAGAAGCATAATTGGAATGTCTTTATACCACCTTTCCAATATACCACAGATAATGCCGCAATGGTAGCAGTTGCAGGTTATTTCAAATATCTAAATAAAGACTTTGCAACACTAGACCAAACTGCATACACACGTTAAGTCAAATTAATAGTATGAGGATATATATAATAGGTTTTATGTACAGCGGGAAAAGCACAGTTGGAAAGAAACTTGCTAATTTGATGAACCTAAAACACATCGATACAGATAAGGTTTTTGAAACCAAGTATAATATAACCATATCTAGCTTTTTCGAAAAATACGGTGAAAACTTATTTCGTGAACTAGAACATAAAATTCTATTAGAAACAATAAAAGAAGACAATTGCATAATTTCGACAGGTGGAGGTTTACCTTGTTTTCATAATAATATAGAAATAATAAAAGAAAATGGCATATCAATATACCTAAATATGTCACCCATTTCAATAATTCACCGCATAAATAACTCCAAAAAGAAACGCCCCTTACTACAAAATAAATCCCCAGAAGAACTACAAGAATACATAGAAAAGCTCCTAAAAGAAAGAGAAATTTTATATAATCAAGCTAATTTAAAAATAAAAGGTGAAGATCCAAATATCAAGGAAATACAAGCAGAGCTTATATCTTATATTCAATTAAATAACCTTTCATAATAATAATTTACAGTTTTTTGTTATATAATTTGGATGTTAAAATAATTTCCATATCTTTGCTTGGTAAATCTTAATATCAAATCATTATGAAAAAGAATTTATTTTTTATCATGCTTGCAATTATTTCAATAAATATTGCTAGCGCACAAACAGTTTTTTCTTCAGATTTTGAAGTATGGCAAAACAATCACCCAGAAGGATGGAGCGGGGTAAATACGACCATTAATCCTTCGAGTATTGGACAATTAGCAGAAGCTCAGTCGGGTTTATACTCTCTTAATATCACTAAACAATACCAAACAAATTTAAATTATATATCATCTTCTTGCTTTAATGTAGAAAAGAATAAAATTTATGAGATAAGCCTTTGGATAAAAGGTAAGGGAAATATGTCAATTGATATATATTTTAATCAAACAGAAACTATGAATATCTTTCCAATTAAACCAATAAACAATGAGGTATGGAAAGAACATAAGATCGTATTCTCCACCTTTGTGCTTCTTCACGATATCGCTTGTGTTGAATTAACCCTTGGCTTCTCAAATGTATTATCCACTAATGGAATATCTATTGATAATATCACTGTCTCAGAAGTTAAAACATACGAAACCTTAGACATTAATAATATTGCAGCAACCATATTTGCAAATGGCACACTTTTCAACACACCAGAAAACTACAACTCTGTATTTTCAAGCATTGAAGGTCCTGCTTCTCTGTTTCAAGTTCCAAATCAAGAATCCTCAAATAGCTCAACGATCTTTCAAGGCAGTATTTGGTTAGCAGGAATAGACCAGTCAAACAATCTTCATTTATCAGCAGAAACATATAGTACAGAAAAATTCTTTTGGGGACCAGTAGCAAATGATTATGACAATGAATCCTATAAAGAAAAATATAATAGAGTTTGGAAGATAAGAAAATCAGAAATTCAAAACCATATCAATAATTACTATAACCCAGGTTACGTAATACCTCAAAATATTTTAGATTGGCCAGCAAATGGAGATATAACAAATGGAGAATCTGAAAGAATCGCACCATATTGTGATGTTAATGAAAATGGAATATACGACCCTCAAAATGGAGATTATCCAGCAATTAGAGGGGATGAAGCTCTATTCTTTGTTTTCAATGACGATAGAGGTGGTGATTTGCCAAACGTTGAAGATAAATTAAAAGTTGAAGTAAGAGCAATGGCATATTCTTATCAAGACTCCCTAAATGAATCATTATACAATAATATATTTATAAGCTATGAAATAGTTAATAAATCTCAAAACACATATACTAATACATATTTTGGAAACTTTACTGATATAGACTTAGGTTATGGATTGGATGATTATATAGGATATGACACCACCCTAAACCTAATATATGGATATAATGGGAAATCAACAGATGGACCAAGCTTTTCTGCATTTAGTGGAGTGCCACCAGTTCAAGGTATTATGTTATTAAGTCATACAGCTTCAAAGTCCTTGTTCTTTGAAAACTCTTCAGACCAAACAATAGGAGAACCAACTACTCCAAGTGATTTCTATAACTACCTACAAGGAAAAACAAAAACAGGGAATCCAATAACTTATGGAGAAAATGGAATAAATCAATCAAATCCAACAACAAACCACATGTTCACTGGCTATCCAGAAACAGGAATAGGTTGGAATGAAAAAACACTTAATAATTTATTTGGAGACCGAAAAGGGGTGATTTCTTATGGACCATTTACCCTAATACCTAATGAAAAAATATGTTTTGATATTGCATATCCGTTTGCAAAAGACAATAGTGCAACCACTCCTGAAGGTTCACTAACATTACTTCGCCAAAGAGCAGCAGAAATACAAGCATTCTACAATACGCAAAACATAACATGCGGATTCAATGATGTTTCGATCAAAGACATACTAAGAGATAATAATTACAAAATATCATTATACCCAAATCCAAATACCGGAACCTTCTCAATACAAATCACTGAATTTATACCTAAATCTAAAATAGAAATATATTCAATCCTTGGCAAAAAGCTATTTGAAAAAGAAATAACAACAAATAATCAAACCTTCAACCTCAACCTTAACTCAGGAATATACCTCTACGTTATCAAAACAAATAATCAAATCCTAAAACAAGACAAGATTATTATCAATAAATAAGCAAAACCACAATTACGCACTATCACAGTACATTATTTCACTGAAATTGCACTGTGATAGTGCATAATTGATTTTTATGCAATTCATCTTAGAAAGATTTACATACTTTATAAACCTAATTGCAGTTAAGGTTATTTTAGATGTTTCTGAAGAAAACTAACTCTTGATAACAATTTTTTATTCCTTGAGTTTAATTTTTTGTTCCTTGAGTTTAATTTCGTGAAACGAAGGAATAATTTTGCAAGACAAAGAGATGAAAGTTAATTTATGATTACCACTCAGAGCTTAATGTTGTTAATTGGATTAACCTACTAAATATCTTTCAATTCTACTCATACCTTATCGCTTCTATTGGGTCGAGGTTGGCGGCTTTCTTTGCAGGATACCAACCGAAGAAAACGCCGGTGAAGGTGCAGACAAAGAAGGAAAGCAAAACTGAAAAAGTTGAAACAGTTACTGCCCAACCAGAAGCAAGTCTTATAATAAATGAGACACCAGAACCAAATAGTATACCTATTAATCCTCCTGTTATACTTATAATTATTGCTTCAACTAAGAACTGAGCAAGAATATCTTTTCCTCTTGCTCCTACCGACATCCTAAGACCTATTTCTTTGGTTCTTTCTGTTACTGAAACATACATAATATTCATAATTCCAATACCTCCAACAAGTAGAGATATGCCAGCAATTGAACCAAGAAGCAATGTTATTAATGTTGTTATTGTATCAATTTGTTCAAGTATTTGTTTTTGTGATTCAACATAAAAGTCAGCCTCTTTCCCTTCTGGAATCTTATGATTGAGTGTCATTATTTCCTTAATCTCCGACATAGCTTTCTCGGAATAGTCCTCATTTATTGAAGAAACAAATATTCCTTGCAAATGAGTAATTGCAGATATACGTTTTTGTACCGTTGTGTATGGAGCAATCATTACATCGTCTTGGCTCTGACCAAAAGTACTTGCACCCTTAGCTTTTAGAACTCCAATTACTCTAAATGGAATATTATTATATCTTATAACTCTTCCTATTGGATCTTCGTCATTTATAAAAAGCTTATCCACTACCTCCTTACCAATAATACATACTTTTGCAGACGATTTTATCTCTGTTTCTGTAAAATTACTACCATCTTGTAGGACGTATTTCCTTATCTCCAAATAGTCTTGATTTACTCCCTCAATTCTAATTGGATGATTATTTGATCCAAAGATAAGTTGTCCACTTGAAGCAACATAGGGAGAAACCCCACTAATATACTTAGTATCTCGAGCTATATCCTCATAATCCTTAACTTTAATACTCTCCATTGATGAAGCACCCCTTGACACTCCTTCTCTATTATACTTTGGTTGTACCATTATCATATTAGAACCCATGCTGGATATCTCATTAGTAATAGTATTCTTAGAACCCTCCCCTATTGCAAGCATAATTATTACAGAAGATACCCCTATAATAATACCTAACATAGTTAGAAAGCCTCTCATCTTATTATTGACTAAGGCTCTTAAAGCTATTGATATTAAATTATTAAGATTCATAATTAATCGTTTTCATTAGGTAGAGAATCTAAAACTCTTCTGGCATCTTTCACATTAGAATTTACTTTGTCTTCAACAATTCTTCCATCTTTCAAAACAATTGTCCTACTGCTAAAATCTGCTATCTCAGGATTATGTGTAACAAATATTATTGTTCTTCCTTCTTTATGGAGTTCTTGAAATAGGGTTAGGATTTCGTAAGATGTTCTTGAATCTAAATTACCAGTTGCCTCGTCTGCCAATATCATAACTGGGTCATTAACTAAAGCTCTTGCAATTGCTACTCTTTGTTGTTGTCCTCCAGACATTTGTTGCGACTTATGCATCATTCTATCTTCAAGACCAACAGATATCAAGGCTTGTTTTGACTTTTCTTTTCTTTGAGCGGCCGAATAGTTATGATTATACATTAGAGGAAGCTCAACATTTTGAATTGCAGTTGTTTTTGGTAAGAGATTATAAGATTGAAAGACAAAACCTATCTTCCTATTTCTATAAATAGCTCTTTCATTCTTAGTCATCTTTGCAACAGGTTTTCCATCAAGGTAATATTCTCCATGGGTTGGAGTATCTAAGCAACCAAGTAAATTAAGTAGGGTTGATTTCCCACTTCCAGACATTCCCATTATTGTTAGAAACTCTCCTTCCTCTACCGAAAAACTAACTCCTCTTAGAGCTTGGACTAATTCCTCTCCTACTTGAAAATGTCTTTTTATATCCCTTATATCAATAATCTTCTCTTTCATAATACTAATTTCCACGAGAGAACATACCACCTTTTTTCTTAACTATTGTATTATCTTCAATACCAATAATAATTTCTTCTCCTTGTTTCAATCCTCCAATAACTTCGGCTCTTGAACCATTATTAATACCTATTGTAATTTTCTTTGTAATCAATGTATCCCCTTTTGCTATCCAAACATATTTTGTTTTCTTATCCTTAGGCTCAATAATTATCCATTTCTTTCCTAATTCTTCTTTGCCTGGTTTAAAACTTAGAGCCTTATATGGAATACCTAAGACGTCTTGCTTTTCATTTGTATAGATATTTACACTTGCTGTTAAGCCTGGTTTAAGTTTAAGGTTTTCATTAGGAGCATCTATAATAACTTCATAGGTTACAACATTAGTAGTGGTTGTTGCATTAAGTCTAACCTGCTGAACACTTCCTACAAATACCTCATCAGGATAAGCATCAACAGAGAAATCAACCTTCTGCCCTTCTTTTACTTCTCCAATATCTGCTTCATCAACACTTGCAACAATCTGCATTTTCGACAAATCTTGAGCTATGGTAAATAGAGTTGGAGTATTGAAACTTGCAGCAACAGTTTGCCCTTCCTCAACAGCACGTTTAAGGACCACACCGTCAATTGGGGAATAAATGGTTGCATAAGCTAAGTTTGTTTTTATCTTAGTGAAATTAGATTGAGACATTTCGTAATTTGTCTTCGACTTATCGTAAGTGTATTTAGCTTGTTCAAATTCCGAATCACTAATTAATTGTTTTGTATGCAGCTCTTTTTGTCTATTATAATTAAGTTGTTGATAGTTAAACTCTATTTTTGCAGCATCGAGATTTGATTGCATAGCTTTAAGTTCATTATCCAGCATTTCCTTATCTATCTCAGCCAATAGTTGACCTTTCTTTACAATAGAATTAAAATCAACATATAATTTCTTAATAATACCTGAAACCTGAGTTCCTACCTCAACCTGATTAATAGGCTTAACCGTTCCTGTTGCGGTAATAAGAGTAGAGATGCTTTCCTTATCTACTTTTGTTTTCTCCAGTGAAATAAGGTTATCTTTCTTTGGTGAGAAAATCAGAAATAAAGCTATAATTATTGTAATTATACTTAAGGAAACGATTATTCTTTTCTTTTTCTTTGTCATAAGAATATATGTATAAAGATTTTAATATTTAAGGTCTAATGGTTGGTATTGGTAGAATAGCATCAACTCTTTACTCATTATGGCTTGGTATTTTGATTGTAGCATTTGCTGCTGAGCTGTTAATAGGTTATTTCTTTCTGTCATAAGCTCAATAGTGTTCTTCATACCAAGGTTAAACTTTTCCTCAACCAACTGATAGGATGTTTCCTGAGCTTTTACCTTAGCCTTAGCTGCCACAAAAGAGTTTTGATTATTTATTGCATCAAGATAAAGCGTTTCTATTATCTTCCAAGCATTCTTTTCAGCAAGAGCAAGCTCTAATTCTGACTCTTGAATAGATATATCTGCTCTTTTAACATTTGATTTGTTTTGTCCACGTGAGAAAATAGGTAGAGAAACATTTAAACCAACAGATTCAAAAAGACTTGTCCTTAACTGATTTGCAAGATTTAATGTACTTTGTGTATTATGCCCTGTGTTGATTCCAGCACTAAGACTTATCATTGGATAATAACCAGCCTTTGCAATTGTCCTTCTTAATTTTGAAAGCTCAATATTATTCTTGGAATTTTGTATTTGAATAAAACCATCATAACTATTCTTGTATATATCATTTAATGGTAGAAGTGGATTAGTTACATCATTATCCTCAACTATTGGGAGGAGAATTTCAATTTCCTCTTGTAATTCCAATAATTGCTTTAGGTCGAGTTTTGTTTTCTGTAATGAATTCTTTGCTTGAATTAACTGATATTGGTAAGAGATATTTTGACTTTCAAGCTGAGCATAGTCTGCCTTTGAAATGCTTCCTGCTCTAAATAATGCCTCAGAACGTTTCAACTGTTCTTGAGACAGAGTCAGCATTGCCTCCTGTATCTTTACTGTTTCGTTAGCATAGAGTATTTCTATATAATATTGAATTATAGATACAGTAATTTGATTTTCTACCTCTTTTATATTCAATTTGCTTATCTCTTCTTGCTTTTGGTTTTGCGTTATTGTCTTTCTTAACCTACCACCATTATAAATAGTCATTGAAGAGTTTAATCCATAACTTCCTGTATAGGACGCCTTATCCATAACTTGGGATTCTCTATCGGCATAGTAAGAAAAGTTATGACCACTACTTACACTAAGATCTGGGTAAATAGATTGCTTAGCTTCATAAGTGTTTATAAGACTTTGGTCATAGGATAATCTTGCTTTCTTAACCGATAAGTTATGCTCCTTAGCGTAATCAATGCACTCATTAAGGTTCATCTTTATTGCACTACTCTCTTGGGCGTATACATTTGAAAACAAATTAATAAGAAGAACTAAGGCAAGAAAGCTTTTTATAATATTCATCCTTTTATATTTTGCTTTATTCTAAGTTTAATTGAAAAATAGATTCGCATTTTTTGGATGACGAACAGTATAATTAAATATTATGGTTTTTGCTTCTAATGGATTGAATTTTAAATCCCATGTTAGTTTACCAGTCTTTTCATCATATGCAGCCTTTGATAAATTGCCAGCAGTTATAGTTATATTATCTGCATTTGATAGAGGTATTTGATCAACTAAGTTTAAATCAATACTCGTTTGGTTATTATTCTTAACTGTTATAGTAATAGTAATGATTGTTTCTGCATTAGAACTAAGCAATCCTACCTTTTCTGGTTTTGATTTTGTTAGCTTCCTATCTACTGCCACCCTCTTGTCTGCACCTATTGATAAGTTTAAAGTATCTAATGTACTATTAGAATTTATATAAGTGTCATTGATATAGCTACCCTCTAAGTAAATCTTTCCTGTTGCATCCATTAGCTCTAAGCTTTCCCAATCAGGAAGAAGAGCTGATATATAAGCTGATTTATCAATCTTTGGAATAGAATAATGCTTATAATCTGTTGGCGTTTTCTTTGTTTCTAATGAAATAGTCTTAGCCTTTCCATCACTTGGAATACTATGCTTCATTCCTACTTCATATTCCTTACCAAGCATTGTTATTTGAGAAACAGTCATTTTTGAATAATTAGTTGCATTAGATACTGATTTTTCACTCATGCTAATAGATTGAATTTCCATATCATCTTGCATAGCAGACTCAGCTCGACCTGTGCCTCTTAAATTTTGTTTAAGATTTATTGGTGTGCGTTCTCTTAAGTAATATGGATATAATTCTCCTAAGACTCTTTGATCATTTGGTTGTTCTGTTGAAAAAACTAAATTAACATCATTCCAATCTTCTCCTGTCTGTTGTGTTAGTTGTGCTTTAAGCACAAATGCTACTGGGTTGGTTGGCTTTGTGAATTTTACATCATAGTATGGTTGCCAAGAAACACCTGTTACATTATATGAATAGCTTAACTTGCATTGAGGAATATCTTTTTCAGAGTAAATATTTAAACGTATATAGTATTCATTGCGAGAAGGCTCTTGCTTTGCTTCACCTTGGAGTATTAAGTTTATTTGATTATTGATATTTGCTGTTAATTGATTTCTTTTATTTATTTCAATAGTTTCTTTTTGAAGCATCTTAGTTACCTCTAACATCTTTATACGATAATACGATAGAGCATCTTTAATCTTTGGTATAGAATCTACTAATTGAGGCTGAGATATTACCTTCATATTCTCAAGAACTATTTTTTCTTTATTTAATATTGAAGTAAGTGCGTAAGAGTCTGCATTATTATAGTATAACAATTCAATAGAATCTCTAAGAACTTTAAGTTTATTTCTCTTTTCTAAAGGTAGCTTCTCTTCTGTTGGAGGTTTTGGGTTAACATATTGAGAATAGGGAGTGAAGTCTGTTATTATAAAATCATTATCTGATGTAAATTGTAAGCTTTCGGTCTGCATATAAACAGAATTTCCAGAAAGAATCACTTCATTATTACCTTTCTTTAGCGGAAACATTGTAGTTTTTTCTACATTAGCCTGCACCATATAAACTTTCACCTTCGATATCTTACCATTATAGGTTTTAATGTCTTCCTGTGCAAATAGTATTGTTGTAAAGGCAATTATGCCTAATAATGTTAAAAATAACTTCTTCATAAGTCTGAGTATTTGTTTAATTATAAATATTTTCTATCGTAAGTATGTGATGCAAATATAATAGCAATTATCGTACCATTTTAGGATTTCTTCATTTTTTTCTCATATTCATTGAAAACCTCTATCTTTGCACGATATTTTAATGAAATAATTTTATTGTAAAGATGAGTGAAATTGCAACAAAGTACGAGCCTAAGCTAATAGAAGATAAATGGTATAAAGAGTGGATGGATAAAAACTTATTCCATTCCGAGCCTGATGAAAGAGAACCTTATTGTATTGTTATACCTCCTCCAAATGTTACTGGTATATTACATATGGGGCACATGCTTAACAATACTATTCAAGACGTTTTAGTACGTAGGGCGAGAATGGAGGGAAAGAATGCATGTTGGGTTCCAGGCACTGACCACGCTTCAATAGCTACCGAAGCAAAAGTTGTTGCTAAACTAAGAGAAGAAGGAATTGAGAAAAAAGATCTTACAAGAGAAGAATTCCTAGAACATGCATGGGAGTGGAAAGAAAAACATGGCGGCATTATACTAGAACAACTAAAGAAATTAGGTGCATCATGTGACTGGGAACGTACACGATTTACAATGGAAGAAGCACTATACGAATCAGTTATTGACGTATTCTGCGACCTATACAATAAAGGATTAATCTATCGTGGCATTCGCATGGTTAATTGGGATCCTCAAGCACTTACTGCCCTATCTGATGAAGAGGTTATATTTAAAGAACAAAACTCAAAGCTATATTACTTAAAATATAAGATAGAGGGAGAGGATGAATTTGTTATAGTTGCAACAACCAGACCTGAAACAATTCTTGGAGATACTGCTGTTTGCGTTCACCCAGAGGATAAAAGATACTCTCATTTGAAAGGTAAGAATGTAATTATACCAATTATTAATAGGGTTGTTCCTATTATCTTTGACGAATATGTGGATAAAGAATTTGGAACAGGAGCATTAAAGATTACTCCTGCACACGATATAAACGATTATACACTTGGACTAAAGCATAAACTCGATAGCATAGATATATTCAATGACAATGGAACTCTGAATGAGCATGGCTTGCAATATAGTGGAATGGATAGGTTTGCTTGTAGGAAGAAAATATGCAAGGATATTGAAGAGGCAGATCTTATGCATAAGATAGAAGACTATATAAACAAAATAGGATGCTCAGAAAGGACTGATGCTATTATTGAGCCAAAACTATCAGTACAATGGTTCCTAAAAATGGAAGACCTTGCAAAACCAGCCCTTGAATTAGTTGAAAATGATACAATTAAATTCCATCCTGCAAAATTTAAAAACACCTACCGCCATTGGATGGAAAATGTAAAAGACTGGTGTATTAGTCGTCAACTATGGTGGGGACAAAGAATACCTGCTTACTATCTGCCTAATAGAGAAATAGTAGTTGGAAAAACAAAAGAGGAAGCTCTAAAACTTGCACAAGATAAATTCCCTAACCAGAACTATACAATAAATGACCTAAAACAAGATGAAGACGTGTTAGATACATGGTTTTCTTCATGGTTATGGCCAATATCTGTTTTTGATGGTATTCGATATCCTGATAATAAAGATATTAAATATTATTATCCTACCAACGATTTGGTAACAGCACCAGAAATTCTTTTCTTTTGGGTAGCAAGGATGATTATTGCAGGAGAAGAATATAGGAATGAAATACCTTTCAAAAACGTTTACCTAACAGGAATTGTTAGAGACAAGCTAGGCAGGAAGATGTCTAAATAACTTGGCAATAGTCCTGACCCTATAAAACTAATAGAACAATACGGAGCCGATGGAGTTAGGGTTGGAATGCTAATGGCTTCACCTGCTGGAAACGACCTCCTATTTGATGAAAACTACTGCGAACAAGGACGTAATTTCTCCAACAAGATATGGAATGCCCTACGTTTGGTTAAAGGATGGGAAATTGCAGATATAGAGCAACCTCAACATTCAAAAATAGCAATCAATTGGTTTAAAGAAAAGCTAAACGAAACTCTTATTGAACTTGAAGATGACTTCTCAAAATACCGTCTAAGTGAAAGCTTAATGAGAGCGTATAAACTTGTATGGGACGATTTCTGTTCATGGTATCTTGAAATAATTAAACCACAATACCAAAAACCAATAGACAAAGAAACACTCAACCAAACAATAATAATATTTGAAGACCTAATGAAAGTTCTTCATCCATTTATGCCTTTCCTTACAGAAGAGATATACCATATACTAAAAGAAAGACAAGAAGATGATTATATTATGCTTGCTCAAATGCCAAAGACTAACGAAAGCAAATCTACAATTATAAGTGATTTTGCCTTTGCACAAGAAAAAATATCAGGCATAAGGCAAGTTAGGAATGAGAAGAATATAGCTCAAAAAATAGACCTAGAACTCTATATCAAGGAAACAGAAAGCGAGAATAAAGAATTTGATGGCATAATAACCAAACTCTGTAACCTATCCACAATTGAGTATATCAAAGACAAAAAAGAAGGAGCCCTATCCCTAATGGTCGGCACCACAGAAATGTATATCCCACTTGGAGATACCATAAACAAAGAAGAAGAAATCAAAAAGCTAGAAGCAGATCTCAAATACTTAGAAGGCTTTAAGATATCAGTAAACAAAAAACTCTCCAACGAAAAATTTGTTGGTGGAGCACCCCAACAAGTTATTGATAACGAAAAGAAAAAACTATCCGACGCCGAACAAAAAATTGTATCTATAACCGAACAATTAAAATCTTTAGTATAATGCATTAAAAAAAGGGAGGTTTTTATAATAAGCCTCCCCTCAAATACAATGTCAACTATATAAATAAACGATTATATTTAACTAATTAACGATTATCTTCTTGGAATAAACATTCTTATTGGTTACAACTTTCAAGATATAAACTCCTTTTGGGAAAGCAGTAAGACTAATCTTTTCACTATTAGTTTTTACCTTTTCATCCTTTAAGAG
>DUQY01000236.1 GCA_012837565.1 Bacteroidales bacterium
CAATATTGGTGATTAAACCATAAATAGGCTCTGCAATACGACAAAGAAAATCAATTTCTCCAACATGATTAGCTCCCATTTCAATAATAGCAAGCTCGGTTTCTTTGTTTATTCTCAATAATGTTAGAGGAACGCCGATATGATTATTGAAATTACCTAAGGTTGCAATTGTCTTGTATTTCTTAGATAGAATTTCATAGCATAATTCTTTTGTTGTTGTCTTGCCATTTGTTCCTGTAATGGCAAGCATCTTAAGATTTTTGAATTCTCTTCTATGATGATTGGCTAATTGTTGCAAAGTGAAAAGTACATCTTCAACCAAAAAACACTTATCATTTGTATTATATTCTTCTTCATCAATAATAGCAAAAGAAGCACCCTCTTGAATTGCCTTTTCTGCGAACTTATTACCATTAAAGTTATCTCCCTTAAGCGCAAAGAATAGGTCTCCTTTCTTAATGTTTCGAGAGTCTGTTGTGATATTGGGATATTGAAGAAAGATATTATAAAGTTCTTCTATCCTATGTTTACTGTCTTTTCTATTGCGTCCCATAGTTTTTCTGCTGATTTCTCCCAGTTAAAATTCTTATTTTGTTCAAATCCCTTCTTAATGAGTTCTTCTCTAAGCTCAGGTTCAAGATAAATTCTTTCCATAGCATCAGCAATACTCTGTGGCAGGTAAGGGTCGCAGTAAAGTGCAGCATTGCCTCCCACCTCAGGCATCGAGGTGGCATTTGAAGTAATAACTGGACAGCCTGCAGCAAAAGCCTCAACAATAGGAATGCCAAAGCCTTCGAATTGAGAAACAAAGGTTAGGGCTAGGGCTGAATTTGCAATTTGATTAATTTGTTCTACTTCCAATCTTCCAGTAAAAATCAAATCCTTCCTATATCTCATATGGTTATAACAGTCTTCAATTTCACCCTTCCACCATTTCTTCGAACCAATAATAACTAACTTAACATCACTCTTTGTTTTCTCTTTAAATAAGTCAAAACCTTTAAACAAGTTCATTAGATTCTTCCTCTTATGAATAGCTCCAATAAAGTAGAAATAGTCCTTTCCACCAGTTAAATCTTGTTTAGTTTTCTTTTTTTCCTCATCTGAAACAACATAGTATCCTTCATTTGCAGCATTATAAACAACATCAATCTTGTTTTCAGGTATATCGTAGAACTCTATTATATCCCTTTTTGAATAATGAGATACAGTGATTAGATGAGTTGCGTTTTTAGCAAATTTTGGAAAGAAATTCAAGTAGTATTTCCTATGCCAGTAATTGCCAATATAACTTGGATCATATTCATAGTTAATATCATGGAAGGTATTTAGGGTTGGAATCTTTGACTTTCTAGGAATATAAGTGTCAGGTGAGAAAAGAACATCTACCTTATATTTTTTCATATATAGAGGTAGTAAAAAATCGAAATATATATACCAAAGAATAGGGGCACGTGTAGGAAGAGGAATCACAACAGGAGTAACATTATCTGCAAATACAAAGCTACTATGATATTTCCTATCAAAGAAAAAAATGAATTCATGTTCGGGATGGTTCTTTACTACTTTCTCTAAAGTCTTAAGTGTAAAATAACCAATACCTTCAAGCCTATTATGTAATAATAATCTTGTGTTAACTGCTATTTTCAATACTAAAAAATGTTTTTATGAGTTATTAAAGCAAAATTACAAATAAAAAGTGAGAAAAAGGTTTGTAACTAATTTATTTTTTCTTCTAGCACTAAACATAATCATTAAATCTTTCTGGATACTAGGAGTAGATAGAGGGGTTCAAAATGCTGTGCCTGCAAGTGAGTACGGATTATATTTTGCTCTTCTAAATTTCTCATTCATATTCAATATATTACTCGACTTTGGGCTAACAAATTACAATAATAGACTAATAGCTCAGCACCCTCAACTTCTCTCCAAATACTTATCCCAACTCGTACCCATAAAGTTTGCAATGTCAATTGTTTTTACCATTGTAGTCTTTATAGTTGCCATTTCATTAGGCTATGACGTCTATGCATTAAAACTCCTTGGCCTGCTCTGCCTTTCACAGTTCTTTTCCTCACTCCTAATCTATCTCCGCTCCAATATTTCTGGGCTTCTGCTCTTCAAAACTGATAGCATACTCTCCGTCCTCGATAGATTTATAGTAATAGTTCTTTGCTCCATACTCCTATGGTCAGGACTCCTTAAAACAGAATTTAAGATAGAATACTTTATCTACACTCAGCTATTTGCCTATTTTATAACAGCCCTTGTTGCATTTATTATCTGCATCAAGAAAGCAGGATTTATCAAACTAAGGTGGAACTATCCCTTTATAGTAAAGATAATAAAAGACAGCTACCCTTATGCCACCCTAATACTCCTTATGGCTTTCTATAACAAAGCCGATGGTGTAATGGTGGAACGTATTTTGGACGATGGCGCAGAGCAAGCTGGAGTTTACGCATCCGCCTTCCGTTTGGTAGATGCAGTAAATATGATAGCCTATCTTTTCTCAATCATCCTACTACCACTCTTCTCACGACTAATTAAAAACAAGGACGATGTACGCCCTATAATCAAGGTTTCATTTCACTTACTCCTAATGCTAACAGTTTGTTTTGTAGCCCTTAGTCAAGTCTATGGCTACGACCTAATGCACCTTATGTACAACAAACATATAGAAGAAAGCTCCCAAGTCTTCAGAATACTAAGCATTTGCTTTATTCCAATATCCATGACCTATATATTCGGAACGCTCTTAACGGCAAACGGCTCCCTAAAACACCTAAACATAGTTGCAGGCTTAGGTATGGTGCTAAATATCAGCATAAACCTATTTCTAATACCAAGATTCTTTGCCTTAGGAGCAGCATATTCTTCCCTTATAGCACAAACCATAACAGCAATATTCCAAGCCCTAATAGCAATTAAGATATTCAAGATAAAATTTGACCCAATCTATACCCTAAAAATCCTATTCTTCGTAATCTCCTTAGGATTTTCAGCCTTTATCCTCAAAGACATAACCTCAGAGTGGGTATATAATCTCCTAATAACATCATCAGTAATGGTAATTCTTAGCTTTGTATTCAGAATATTCAACATCAAAGACATCCTTTCCCTACTCAAAGCCTCAAAAGAGTAACCCAAAACTACTCCAATCAAGTTAAAAAACACTCAAATCAAGCATTAAATTTCTATCTCTTTGTTTAAAATTGCTAAGATGCACATCTCAGCGTGCTAAGATGTACATCTCACGGTGCTAAGATGTACATCTCAGTAAGCTAAGATGTACATCTCAGCAAAATGAAACGCCGTATTAGAAATTTAATACGGCGTTTTAGAAATTTAATACGGCGTTTCAGTAAATTATTATGGCGTTTTAATTTTGTCTCTTGTGTGGGTTTGTTCTTATGAATAGTATTAGAAAGATTTACACACTTTTTGGGATACTACCGTATTTAAGTATTCCCTAATTAATAAATACAAAAAAGCCACCCTGCAAAGCAAAGTGGCTTTTTGAAATAATATATTTCTTTCTATTGAACAATTAATTTCTTGGACACATTAATATTATTGTTTTGCACAGAAACACTATAAACACCCTTTGGATATCCACTAACATCAATTTCCAATATTCCCTTTTCTGAATTAAACTTATATTTCTTAATCACTCTACCAAGCAAATCCGAAACAATAACATCTGCATCATTACTCAAACCTTCAATTTCCAAATTAGCCTTATTACTTGTTGGGTTAGGATAAAGTTTTGCTGATATATTACTTGATGAAATATCATTTAATCCAATTTGATCATTTGTAGCATAGTTTGATCGTATACTATTATTTTCTCCTGTTTTGGTTTGGATTGCAGTATCAATTATTATTTCAATTTGATAATATACATATCCACTTGGGACATTAATATCAGTATAAGAAGTATTACTTGAAGATATTGTAGTTAAGAATTTCAATGAGTCAAGAGAGTTTATCCCTCTATAAATATTATATGTAGAATAGTTTGCACCAACATAAGGAGTCCAACTCAAATTCCAATTATTTCCCATACCTTGACTAATTGTTAGGTGCATAGTTTTATGGAATGGACTTAATTCAGATTCATTTAAGCAAGTGTCGGTTGTTGAAATCTTATACATATATGCTTTAATGGTTGGATTAGAATTAGTATCCACAAACATACTTGCAGAATCAAAGGAAACAGTAGAA
>DUQY01000237.1 GCA_012837565.1 Bacteroidales bacterium
AAAATAGACGAGTAAAAAATAAATATGTAAATTTGCAAAATAGAATAAAGTATTATTAATGAAAGAGTATCAGATTGAATCATCGGCTTGCCGCTTGCAAATCAAGTTATCGGCTGCCGCTTTCATAAGAAAGAATCCTAATAGCAATAACGAAATGGATTGCTTATCGGTTTACCGTTTGCAAAGCAATAAATCCAGTTCAACGATAAGAACAAATCCGGCAGGACAGACAAATAATAATTCATTTAAATATCCATTTTAATATGAAAAGTTTAAAAATACATCTAATTATTATTATTTTGTTGTTATGCATAACATCTTTACATTCACAAAGTATAAGCATAGAATTATCGGTAAAATGGGAGAAGGGAACAGATGTTTATAATGAAGATTCAATAATATATGTTCCAAAATTATCAATTACATATAGAAACAATTCCGATACTAATTTTTATTTTAAGAAAGTCTCAGAAAGTCGTTCTGGATTACCGTTTTTCATACATGGTTCTTTATTACAATATCCAATTGAGGAATATTTGAATCCCAATTATTTAAAAAGAGCAAAAGCACATGGCAATTATACCAACGAAAATTATAAAGTAGAAATTAAAGCTGTTAGTTTTACAAATTCTTGGTTTTTATTTAATGATACTTTGAATATTGAAGAAGAACAAGAAATTGATATAGTAAACGATGATTTAGCGAATATTTACGAATACATATACCGAGAAAATTATAACAAACAGCCGAATTATTTTGAACAGACTAAAATAGACTTTACCGAATTCGATTTAACCCCCGATAAAATATTAAATGAGTATAGTAATAAGTTTATTTTTTTAAGGGCGGGTGAAATTTATACTGACAGCTATAATCTTATTGGATTTCAAATGATTAAAGGAAGTTTTATGTTTTATATTAGTATAGATAGTTTGACAGACTATATTTACACTACTCCTATTTGGGATAATAATCAATCAAAATACGTAGAAACAAAAACAATGTTGCCGAAATTAGTAGGTGAGTATAAATTATATTCTGGCAAATTTAATACTAATAAAATATCAATAACATTTTAAAAGGAAAGAATCATCCTTGGTCGTGCGTAATTGCAAATCCCGCACGACGGATAAACTTTAATTTTAAACAAACAGAGCGTTTAACTACTTTTCCAAAGCCTGAATATCCATAAAACAATTCTTGCAATCAAATATAAGCTTATAGGTTCTTTCATTGTCTTTTAGGAAAAGTTCTTGATCGAAGTCTGGAGTTTGTTTATCTCTGATTAGGCATTGACCTAAGGCATAGCGGATGCAATTCTTGGAACGCATAAGGATAATATCTTTGGTAAGGTTTGTTTTTTCAACTCCGTAAGTAATTTCCTCTACTCCATGACGAAGATAAAACTCTTTTGCTTTTTCATTAATAACATTTGAGCTATAATCTAATTGCTTTGAAATATATGGGTAATCAGTTTTTTCGAATACAAACTCTTTTCTTTTATAGGTTTCTTTTCTAAGAGCGATTATTTTATCGCAGCATACTCTTCTTAGGCTATTTATTAGGGAAGAAGGGAAGAAGTAGTTTTGAGTTGTGGTGTTTTTGAAGTTTATTAAATAGAAAGGGCTATTGCCAAGTTTATCAATTTGCTTTAGTAATTTCTCATCGTAGGAGTCTGTGTTTTTTGCTAATTGTTTTTCTGTTTCTACTGATTCTTCTACTTCAATACCTGTTTCATCTCTTGCTTTAAGAATAAAACCATTAGGAGTTTCTGAAAGCTCAAAATCTATTCCAATTCTTCTTTTAGAGGTATCTTGTTCAACCTGCTTTGAAAATTGAATATCAAAATTACGGTATATCTTAGTTAATCGTTTTATTTCTAAGTTTTTATTTGGAACTATTGTAACAAGAGATTGGTCTTTATCTGCCTCAACCTTATTAACTAAAAAGCCTTCTAATTCTCCTCTACTATTGAAATAGCATAAGCCATCACCATTAGAAATGTCTTCAGAGCTTGAGATTTGGATGAAATTATGATTTCTTCCACTTAGGTTTACGTCTGCAACTTTGCCTATGTATTTTCCAATAGCTTTTGCAGTATCCAAATTACCTATCTTGTCTTTCTTGCCTTCAATATTAAAACTTGTAAAGCCACGATTAAAACTTCTTTCGATATCGGGGGTAAAACTTATCTCTGTTTTTCCAATTGAGGAGCGGGAATATTTTTTGGAGTTATTATTGGAATCAATGAATTTATTTATCTCTTGTGAATAATATGAAGTAATATTCTTTACATAATCCAAGTCTTTTAAACGTCCCTCTATCTTAAAGCTTCTTACACCTGCTTCAATCATTTGAGGGATATATTCAGATAAGCTTAGGTCTTTTGGAGAAAGTAAGTGTTTGTTTTTGGCTAAGGTTTTTCCGCTTGCATTAATTAAATCGTAGTGAGAACGGCATGGTTGTGAGCATTCTCCTCTATTGCCTGAGCGTTTTGTTATATCGTAGCTTAAATAACACTGACCACTTAGTCCATTGCATAAGGCACCATGAACAAAGCTTTCTATTTCCATTTCTGGAACGGCATTATGTATTTCTCTAATTTCTTCAATGGATAATTCTCTTGGAAGAACAACTCTTTTAATTCCTATCTTGTGAAGGAAATCTATCTTTTCTTTAGAGATATTATTCATCTGAGTGCTTGAGTGCAAGGTTATGGGAGGAAGATTCATCTCCAAAATTCCCATATCTTGAATAATCAAAGCATCAACTCCAATATTATATAGATTATGAATTAGCTCTTCTACTTCCTCTAATTCATTATCAAATATTATAGTATTTACTGTAACATAAACCTGAGCATTAAAAATATGAGCATAATTGATTAGTTCTTCAATATCCTCTAAGCTGTTACCTGCTGCAAGTCGTGCCCCAAAGCTTTCTGCCCCAATATAGACAGAGTCTGCACCCATTTCTATAGCAGCTTTCCCTATTTCTAAATTCTTAGCAGGAGAAAGAAGTTCAATATATTCCATATTTATTTATCCTAAGATTATTTTAAG
>DUQY01000238.1 GCA_012837565.1 Bacteroidales bacterium
AGAGAGAAGCTGATAAAATCCCTCTTGAAATTCCTAAAGAAGAGATAAAAAGAAGGAGAGATTTCAGAAAAACAACCACAATAACCATTGACCCAGCAGATGCGAAGGATTATGATGATGCAATTTCGTTTAAGGTACTGCCTAATGGTAATTTTGAAATAGGAGTTCATATTGCTGACGTAACACATTATGTTAGACCAGGCTCGGCAATAGATGAGGAGGCATATTCAAGAGCAACATCAATATACTTGGTAGATAGGACTGTTCCGATGTTGCCAGAAAAACTATCGAATATGGCCTGCTCGCTTCGTCCTGGTGAAGATAAACTAACATTTTCAGCAGTCTTTGAAATGAACCCAAAAGCAGATATTATAGATGTATGGTTTGGGAAAACTATAATTAATTCTGATAAGAGATTCGATTATGACCAGGTTCAGAAAACAATTGAAACAGAGAAAGGGGAAATGAAGGATATTATACTTCCTATTCATAGACTTGCCTTTCTTCTTAGAAAGCAGAGATTTGAAACAGGTGCAATAAATTTTGATAGTGAGGAAGTAAAATTCAATTTAGATGAAAACTCTAAACCAATTGGTATATATATTAACGAAACAAAGGAAGCAAATTGGCTAATTGAAGAGTTTATGCTACTTGCCA
Organism: Bacteroidales bacterium; assembly: GCA_012837565.1. GTDB lineage: Bacteria > Bacteroidota > Bacteroidia > Bacteroidales > P3 > UBA10566. The sequence goes on from DUQY01000238.1 coordinate 658, forward strand.
ATAAAAAGGTTGCTGAAAAGATTGGTAGGGACAAAAAGGGTAAGAAGAATGCTAAAACTTTTATTTATAGAGTACATGACGAGCCTAATCCTGAAAAATTAGCAACCTTTACCGAGTTTGTAGGTAAATTAGGTTATACTATAAATACCGAAAGTCGTAGTGCTTTGGTTAAGAGTTTTAATAACCTATTTGAATCTATTGCAGGTAAGGGCGAGGAAAATATGATTTCAAGCATTGCTATTAGAACAATGTCTAAGGCATTTTACTCTACTGATAATATAGGTCATTATGGACTTTCATTCCCTTATTACTCTCATTTTACTGCACCAATACGTCGTTATCCCGACCTAATGCTTCATAGACTTTTGGAACGTTATCTTGATAATAAACCATCTGCCGAAAAGGGGGCTTACGAAGAGAAATGCGAACACTGCTCTTTGATGGAGAAAAGGGCAGCAGAAGCAGAAAGAGCGTCAATAAAATATAAGCAAGCAGAATTTCTTTCAGATAAGATTGGACAGGTATTTAAGGGAGTTATTTCGGGAGTCAGTAAATGGGGACTCTACGTATTAATTGACGAGAATAAATGCGAAGGACTTATCCCTGTTAGGACTTTAAAGGATGATTTCTATTATATTGACGAAGATAACTACCAGGTTGTTGGCAGGAAATATAATAAGACCTATCGTTTGGGTGACCCTATTAAAATTAAGGTTGAAAGCGTTAATATGCTAAAGAAACAAATGGACTTTTCTTTGGTTGACGATGGAGAGTTTGAAGCCGAACCAAGGGAGTTCTCTCCTGAGAAACCAAGCGATAGGAATCAAAACCCAAAACAACAGTCAAACTACAGATCAAAGCATAAACCAACTAGAAAAAGGAAGAGATAGAAATGAATATATTATTATTGGGAAGTGGCG
>DUQY01000239.1 GCA_012837565.1 Bacteroidales bacterium
GCATTCAACCAATTTGTTAGTGTCTTGATTGATACCATCGGTGGTGAATGCAAGATATGGTCTTTCGAAAAGTTCAGTAAGGCCGAAAACCGTGCGATCATCCATATACATTATATCTATTGTATCTATGGTTGTGGTTTTGCCTGCAACCAAGTCATGTTTTTCTGAATAAAAAGTATAGAAAGGATATTCAGTTCTTGTTAGTGCAATACCGTTTAGCTTTACTCCTGGACGAACATCAATCTTATGATTCCCTTCTTTAAGAATAGGTACTGTGCAAGGTAGAACATAAGTGCCTATATATTTATTGTCAACATAAACCCATGCATCTGTGATTGCCTCTGTTTGAAATCCTGCAACTGAACTTTGATTAATTTTTGGGTTTTCAACCATTTTAAATCCTTTAATATAAACAAAGGAAGGAGTTGTTTGATCGGAATCAAAACTATCACAACCTACAATTGTAAAAGAAAAAAGAATTAATACTAATATAGTCAAATAGCTATTAGAGAATATAGATTTGTTCATGGCAATAGAATAAGTTTTATGCTTTAACGCAGCAATCACTGCGTTTATTATTAATAAATATGATATATTTAAAAGGCAAAAATAGAGGTTTTTTTTGAATTATAGGCTCTAAGTCATAAGTTCTTTGTAAATTCGCATACTTAAAAAATGAAGGAATGATAGCGGACAGTTTTAAACACAAAGGACTACGAAAAGCACTCGTTGAAGAATTAGAAAGAAAAGGGATAACGGACATAAGCGTATTGGAAGCAATTGGAGTGGTCCCACGCCATGTTTTCTTAGACTCTTCATTAGATAATATAGCCTACCAAGACAAAGCACTTCCAATTGGATGCGACCAAACAATATCTCAACCATTTACAGTAGCATTTCAAACAGAGCTTCTTGACCTAAAACCAAATGAAAAAGTATTGGAGATAGGAACAGGCTCTGGATACCAAACCTCTGTTCTTTGCCAAATGAAAGCCAGGGTGTTTACAATAGAAAGGCATAAGCCACTCTATGTTAGGGCTCAGTCGGTGCTAAAATTAATGAAATATAATGCTAAGTGTTATTTTGGAGATGGATATAAGGGATTACCTTCTTATGCTCCTTTTGACAAAATAATAATAACATGCGGAGCAAAGATAATTCCCTCTGATCTAGTTTCTCAGCTTAAAGTAGGAGGGGTTCTGGTTATTCCACTAGGAGACCAGACACAAGTTATGTATAGGATAACTAAAAAGACAGACTCGGAACTTGTTAAAGAAAAGTTCGGAAATTTCAAATTCGTTCCTATGCTTAACGACAAAGAGAGTTAGAATAATTTCTTATGATAATTTAAGTATTTTTGATTATGTGCTTTATTTTTACTACCTTTGCATAAGATTTATTTAAAACAGATATGGCAAAAGGTAGAGTATTATTCGTAAATCAGGAGATAACTCCTTATTTAAAAGAAACAGAATTATCGCTTCTCGGAAGACATCTTCCACAATATATTCAGGAAAACGGCAGAGGAATTAGAACATTTATGCCTCGCTTTGGAAATGTAAATGAAAGGAAGAACCAACTTCATGAAGTAATTAGACTTTCAGGCATAAACCTAATAATTGATCGCTCCGATCACCCATTAATAATAAAGGTAGCTTCCATTCAACAAGCAAGAATGCAAGTTTATTTTATTGATAATGAAGACTACTTCCAAAGAAAATATGATTTAATTGATGAAAACGATGAGCTCTTTGCTGATAATGACGAAAGAGTAATCTTTTATTCAAGAGGAGTATTGGAAACAATTAAGAAATTGAATTGGAAGCCAAATATTGTTCATTGTAGCGGTTGGTTCTCTTGTTTAATGCCTTTCTACATTAAAAGAACTAACTATAAAAACAATCCGCTTTTTGGTACATCAAAAATTGTTATAACCCTTGTTGACGATGAGTTTACAGGAAGCCTTAATGAGAACTTCTGCAAAAAACTAAAGGTTGATGGTGGAACTGTTAAGGATTGGAGCTTCTATAAGGATTCAGATTACCTCAATTATATGATGGCAGCAATATCTTACTCTGATGGTGTTGTTTTGGCAAGTGAAAACGTTAATCCTAAATTAATAGAGTTTGCCAAACAAAACAAGAAACATATTGTTGAATATGCACCTGCAGAAGAGCAATACCCATTAATTAATGCCCTTTACGATAAAATAATTGTATTAGACGAAGAATAATCGTCATTAAGTGCAACAATAGAATAATTGTTTCGTTTATATCAAACAAATTTATTTCAGTATTATGTTTAGAACAAAATATTTATTATTCTTCGTAATCCCACTATTCTTTTTTTCTTGTGTAGATGAAGACTCCATGTTGGGAATGGGTTTAGTTGATCAATCGGATATGTTGAATGTTAAGAAGTATAGTGACTTTGATATAAGAGCATATATCTTTCACGAGGGAGATTCCCTAAAAACAAGTGATTATAGGTATATGACTTTGGGTTCATACAAAGATTTAGAGTTTGGTCAGGTCAAAACTTCAATCTACACCCAAGTTAGTTTGTCATCAACAACAATGGATTTTTCTTCCTATAGAGAGGGGCAAGCAAACCAAGCAGATTCAATTCTGCTTTCAATAGCTTATAATGGTATGTTTTCAAAAGACACAACCATTACTGAAAAAGAGATGAAAATAGAGGTGTTTGAGATAACAGAAGCATTTGACACCGTTCCATATTATACAAACTCATCATTACAATATAATCTAGACCCAATTTTTTCTAAAACAATTAAAGTTTCTCCAAAGGAAAGAGTTGTTGTTTTGGGAGATACCTTAGCTCCACAGCTAAGAGTTAATTTGGGAAAAGATTTCTTGCAAAAGATTGTTTCCTCAGGACCTTTCCCTGATAATAAAAGCTTCTTAAACTTCTTCAAAGGAATATATATAAAGTTAACACCAACATCTGGTTCGGACGATATGATTGCATATCTTGATATGTACTCTCCTTTTTCAGGCATGATGCTTTATTACCAAGACAAGAACGAGAAAACACAAAAATATAACTTTATTTTCGACCAAGCCTCTAGGCGATTCACACATATTGATTATAATTTTGGTGGTTCTAAGATTTCAACATTTTCATCAAAAATAAAATCAAGCAGTGATTCAATTTCCGCTAACGGAAGCTCAGGAGATGGGTCTAATATTTATTTAGCAACCTTAGGAATAACTAGGGCTAAACTGGATATGAAAGACTTAAAACAATGGTTTAACGATTCTACTCAAAATCTTGGAATGTTTAATCAAGCAATGTTGATTCTTCCGGTTAATGATGATTATGTTTCTTTATATGGAACAAACAATATACCTGCAAGAATAATGTGTTATACAAAAAACGACGCAGGACAATTAGTTTATATTAATGATGCATTCACTTCCGAATCTTATTTAGGGACATACGACAAGCCATCTAATTCGTATAGGATGCGTGTAACGTCCCACCTTCAAAACTATTTGAATGGAAAATACTCATCGGAGATATATCTTATACCAGATTCTAGGACATCCTCTGCAAATAGGGTTGTTCTAAATGGACCTAAGCATTCAACAAAACCAGCAAAAATTGAAATAATATATTCAAGATAGATGAAAAAGTTCTTATTTACATTAACAATACTAAGTTTTTTTACTCTAAGTTCTTTTGCTCAAAAAGAATATACCGAGTATTGGCAAAACAATAATGTTTCAACCAAAGGCTTTAAATCCGATAAGGGTGTTAGAGTAGGAAATTGGACTTGGTTCCATGAAAATGGCAAAAAGGAACAAGAAGGATCTTACGATAATAATGGTAAGAAGATAGGGACTTGGATTTATTATTTTGAAAATGGACAAGTAAAGAAAGAAGAATGTTATTCTGATAATGGATTCAATAAAGCATACTACAACAACGGACAGCTATATTTTTCAGTTGAAATAAGAGACGGAAAGAGAGTAGGGGATTATAAGGAATTTCACATCGATGGAAAACCTAAAATGACAGGAGCTTATGTGGATGATGAATTAGAAGGTGATGTTGTTTTTTGGTATGAGAGTGGATTAAAGGAAATGGAAGGAACCCTTAAGGGGGGCAAAAGAAATGATAATTGGAAATACTATTATAGAATAAACGGAAATCTTGGAAGCACAGGAAGCTTTATTAATGATAAAGAGAATGGCAAATGGATTTACTTTTATGAAACTTCTGAGAAATGGAGAGAAGGAAACTTCGATAATGGTCTTAAGGTAGGTCAGTGGGTTACTTATTACGAAAGTGGTAAAACACTTCATAAGGGAAGCTATCACAATGGACTTGAAGAAGGTGTTTGGGAAAGCTTATATGAAAATGGCAAACTAAAAGACAAGGGTTCTTTTGCAGAAGGAAAGATGTCAGGAGAGTGGAATTCTTGGTATGAAGATGGAATGCTTAAAACTAAAACCTCATATAAGGAAGGCTTAAAAGAAGGTCTTGAAACATTATATGATACAAGAGGTCAGGCTTTTGTTAAAGCACATAACAAAGAAGGCAAACTTCATGGTAAATACGAAAAATACTCTGATAGAAATGTTCTATTGGAAAAATCTTATTATAAGAGTGGATCTAAGGATGGCAAATGTATTTTCTATTATACTCAAGGAGCTAAGCTTAGAGAACAATCTTTTAAGAATGGCAAGCCAAATGGAAGCTGGACAGAATACCATGAAGATGGTAAGGTATCAGCCAAAGGAAGCTTTTCAAAAGGGAAACAAACAGGCACTTGGATAAATTACGATAGGTTCGGGAATAAAACCTCTGAAGTAAAATACAAGGACGGGAGAAAGATTTCTCAAAAGGTCTTGAAAAAAGATAAAGATACTAAAGTCAAAAACTTCTAGTAAGAAAAGGTTTTCCAAATAAACGAATACTTATGGTTAATTTGAACGATATCTTCAAAAAGACGATAATCCTTGCTTCAAAATCTCCTCGTCGCTTACAGCTTATACAGCAGATGGGTTTCAATGTTGAGCTTAGTAGTATCGATGTAGAGGAAGACTATCCCCGAGATTTGCAATATGATAAGATAGCTGAGTTCTTAGCTCTTAAGAAGGCTCAAGCATACAATTTCTTTATTCAAGAAAATCAAATCCTAGTAACTGCTGACACAATGGTTTTTGTAGATCAGAAGGCAATAGGGAAACCTAAGAATAATGAAATGGCAATCTCTTACCTACAAAGTCTTTCCAATAAACAGCATAAGGTAATTACTGGTTGCTGTGTGAGAACTAAAACCAAAACTCATTCTTTTAGCGTTTGTACTAATGTCTTCTTTAGAGAACTTACACTTCAAGAGATAGAATATTACGTTGAAAACTATAAGCCATTTGATAAGGCTGGTGCGTACGGAATTCAAGAATGGATAGGGTCAGTTGGTATAGAAAGAATTGAGGGGTGTTTCTATAATGTTATGGGACTACCAACAACAGAGCTATTTAAAGAAATAAAGGAAATAATAAGAGAAGAAAAAAAATAGGTTTAAGTAATTGCTATTATTACGAATTTTAGAGATAATTCTCCTGACTTTGATAAATCTCTTTGCCATATTTTTTTATTAGTTACCATATCAGATTATTACAACTCTTGCAACAAATTTTTTGGTCTTGCATAATCAAAGTCAGGAGAGCCTAAATCCTAATTTAAGACGTAAAACTTTGTTTCCTACATTCTAATACCATTCCTGA
>DUQY01000240.1 GCA_012837565.1 Bacteroidales bacterium
AAGACGCCAATTTGCAAATTGCGAGAATTTTACAAAAACTTAGTAAAATCCAAAAAAAGGTGCATTCTGAATCTGGTAAATCTGCATCATTAAAAGATGTTCTTACATATTATCAAGGAGGTAGATTTAAGTTTAACTATCATGTTGAAAATGGACTCTTCAAGTACTCTTTCCCGGATATTGGTGATAATAAAAAGTATGAAATTCCACTTTTCACTGATAATCTTTCAGGGGAAAAATCATGTTTTATTGAAGTACCGATAGATTATATTTTTCATGATGAATTAATAAATCCAAGAGGCATTAATAATAGTATTAGCAAGTTGATAAAAGAATTTGACAAGAAGAATCCTCAACTTCACTTAAGCCTAACTCGTTTAGACGAGGGAAAAATAAAGCTATTTGATGGTCAGCATAAAGCTGTTGCTCAAATTCTCCTAGGCACTAGAAAATTTGTAGTAAGGTTATTTATTGATCCAAACATAGATAGACTCACAGAAACGAACACTAATGCTGGCAGCACCCTTCGGCAAATAGCGTTTGATAAATCTATTATGCGACAGCTAAATAACACTTTGTATTTAGAAAAGGTTAAAAAGTATCAAGAAGAACATAGCTTATCTGAAGATAACTTCTCATTTTCAGAACAGCAATTAATAGATTTTTTCAAGGGTGATGGGGCAAATATAAAAAAATATATTATAGATTCAATAAAGCACAATATAACTAATTCAAATAACAATAAACTTAAAGATTATATTGATTTTGATGGTAAAAGCAAAGAATTACCAATTTCCTATAGTGCTTTTGATAAAACGATATTGTCAGCGTTTGTAAGTCCTAAAATTGTTTTAAGCACACCAATCGATTTTAATTCTGATGAAGGATTAAATCCAAGAGAGTTAGAAATAGATCAAATTGTTCATGTTTTAAATATTTTAGCAGAAATTATTTATATTAATAAGTTTATACCAGAAATTGGCACTACAAGAGTTGAAAAGAAAATAATTGATAAAAAAGATACAGATATAACTGACGATCATTTGGTAGCATTTCGTATTAGCAAAGAGGAAATAATTTATAATTGGCTTCAATACTTAAAGATGGTAATAAAAGCATATTTTACGAATACAGGTAAAATTATCCCAGAAGAAAAAATATTCCAAACAGAATTTCCAAGTCAGTTATGGAATAATATTGAAAACTTTGTTAAAAATCTAATTCTTTTGCCGTTATGGAAAGATAGAGCAATGGCAAATACAATTTTTGCGGGTAAAAATAATTATGACTATTGGAAAGTAATATTTGAAACAGGTAAAAGTGTTGACGGTGCTATTGTTTTAGCAAAACCCCTAAACTTCATGGATATGATTCATTATGAAGATATTTAAGAGCCAAGAAATACATCCATGTATTTTCTGGGAATTATTTTCTTACAGACGAAAATGGGCACTTCCTATAACAGCGAATACCTGGTTTCGCTTCGCTTCACCCAAATTGCCTTCGCTGCGCTACGGCAACTTCTTATACTCTCGGAACGTTATCGGCAAGGGCTGGGCTTGGGCTGGTAGGTAAAAAAAAGAGCCGGCATCCCTGCCGGCAAATAAATAAGGCTTTTCCCATGTTATATTATGGCATGGAAAAAATAAAATTGGAGGATAATCCATGGAGAAAAGAAGTTTTATTCCAGGGCTTTTGATTGCAGTAGCATTATTGCAGTCAATCTGGTGTGAT
>DUQY01000241.1 GCA_012837565.1 Bacteroidales bacterium
CCTCTTGCCTTAAGGTTAGCCTCTGGAATTCCTCTTCCAATCAAGTAGTTCTTAATTGCTTCTGCTCTTAATCTACTATTGTCTGCATCTTTTCTTAAGTTATAACCTTCAGTTGGTATTCTTCCAATGATTTCAATAACTATTCTTGGATATTCTTGTAAGGTTTTAACTGCATAGTCAAGGGCAGAATAAGATTCAGGAAGTAGGGTAACATTCTTTAACTCATCAACATCAAAATATATTTCTCCTCTAATAGGAAGATTTGATCCAGCCTTTATTTCCACTAAACGTGCAGTAAGTATTGAGTCTTTAACAGCCTGAGCATGTGTGATTTCTCTTAAATAATTAAAGTATCCGTCTTTCTTTAAGCTAATAGAATATGCTCTTTTAGGTAAAATCTTTACTTTTTGAGCTCCAGCATTTTCTCTTTCCAAAATAACGTTTTCTGTTTCAGAGTCTCTAATAAGAATATTTGCTGTTGTTCTTTGATGATTTATGCTATCAATAGGAAGAACAGTTAGAGGAGCGAAGTCTGTGTTAATTGTTGCATGAATTGTGTGACCAAGTCCTCCACTTGAAAGATTATCAACAACAATTATATATTGCTCTCCAGCCCTTGCTTCAATATACATACCATATGCAACAGCAGAGTTTTTAGGAATATTTGTTAGCTTTCCTTTTAAATCTAAGCCTGTCTTTCCGCCTATTGCGGTGTTGCTAGCCGAAAGAACAGAACGTATTGGTGTTACTTTATTGCCTATAATTCTATTGCAAAAATATTTATTGGTATATTTATAAACTAAGAAGTCGTAATCATCGGAGGCAGCTTTTGGAATAATATCAAGGCATAGCTTTCCGCTATACGGTATTTCAAGTATATACCATACTGTGTTATGCTCTTCTTCGAAAACGTTTTTAACTTTGTCATCACGACTAATTTCGCTAACAAATCCATAACCTCTCGGAGGCTCTGTTGGACCAAAAGGAACATCAATTTGTAGAGGTGCTGCAAAAAAACAATCAGCACAACGAGGAGGAAGTGGCACTTCCAAAACCTGTTCTTTAGGCCTTGCTTTCTTTCCTTTATTTGTTTTACCCTTAGTTCCTTGCTGTGCATAAGCACCCAAAAGAACAGTAATTAAGAGAATAAAGGTTAATAATAATTTCTTCTTCATATGATCTTGATGCATTTATTGTGCAAACATACTAATAAATCTCGAATTATGATAAAAATATTAAAGAAAATAATTAATAAATTCAATTGCTTATAAAAACATAAACTTTTTTTGTTCAAAAACTATAATAAGCTATCTTTGCAGAAAATACTTATATAATAATTTTATGGAAGCATTAGTTAAAACAAATTTTAGTTTTGAAGGGCAAAAGAATCTTTATATTGGTAAGGTTCGTGATGTTTATAATATTGATAATGAATATTTAGTAATGGTAGTATCGGATAGGATTTCAGCATTTGATGTTGTTCTTCCAAAAGGTATTCCATTTAAAGGACAGGTCTTAAACCAGATTGCTGAGAAATTCCTTGATGCAACCAGCGATATTGTTCCAAATTGGAAGATATCTAGCCCAGACCCTATGGTTACAATTGGTTGTTTATGTGAGCCTTTTAAAGTAGAAATGGTAATTAGAGGATATCTTTCAGGTCATGCTTGGAGAGAATATAAAGAGGGTAAAAGAGAACTTTGTGGTGTTGCTTTGCCAGAAGGAATGAAAGAAAACGATAAGTTTCCACAACCAATCGTAACTCCAACAACAAAGGAAGCTATTGGTCACGATGAAGATATTTCAAAAGAAGAGATAATTAGCTTAGGACTTGTTGCAAAAGAAGATTATGAGCAATTAGAAAAATACACACTAGCACTTTTTGAGAAAGGAACTCAAATGGCAAAGGAAAGAGGCCTAATACTTGTTGATACAAAATATGAGTTCGGAAAAAAGGATGGTAAGATTTACTTAATTGATGAAATTCACACACCAGACTCATCACGTTATTTCTACTTAGAAGGATATAAAGAGCGTCAAGAAAAAGGAGAGCCTCAACGTCAATTATCCAAAGAGTTTGTAAGAGAATGGTTGATGGAAAATGGATTTCAAGGCTTAGATGGACAAGAAATACCTGAAATGACTCCTGAAATAATTAACCAAATATCAGAAAGATACATTGAGCTATATGAAAGCATAGTTGGAGAGAAATTCCAAAGAAAAGAAACTGACAACTTACTTAAAAGAATAGAAGCAAATATCTCTTCTTGGCTAAAAACAAAATAAATACTTATTTAAGCAAAGAAAACAATGAAAAAAGCATTTAATTACTTAGTGGTTTTAATAGTATTACCTATTATTTTTATTTCTTGCAGTAAAGAGCAAGTATATGAAAATTCCATAAGTTTCCCCAACAATACTTGGCAAAGAATAGAAGAAGGTAAGGATATTACATTTGAAAAAATAAATATTAAGTCTGTTAAAGATGATTATGATTTCAATATATCTTTTATTCACAAACCAACCATTAACGTTGACCAAATTAGTTTTATACTTAGAATAATATCACCCTCTGGAATAAGCAAAGAAACAATTCATACAATTGAACTTAAGGGAAGAGATAAAGATAAATTCATAGGAAACAACCTTGGAGAAATTATAGAAATTAAAGAAGTAGTTAAGCAATACACAACCCTTCCTGAGGTAGGAGAGTATAAAATCATAATCTCTAATTATTCTGATAGGTATGAGATAAGAGACTTAGAGAAAATTACTCTTGAGGTCATCAAGTCTAATTTAGATTATAAAATAGAAAAATAATGGATCAGGAGTTAAGCATAAACCCTTATTACGATAAGCTTTCGCCCATACTCCAAACTCTTCCTGAGACCCCTGGTGTTTATCAGTATTTTGATAAAAATGGAATAATAATATATATAGGAAAGGCTAAGAATTTAAAAAATAGAGTCCTTTCCTATTTTCGTAATGATATAAACCATAATTCCAAAACACGCCTTCTTGTTCGTAAGATTAACCATATAGAGCTTATTCATGTTAATACCGAAACAGAAGCTCTACTCTTGGAATGCAATCTAATAAAGAAGCATAGACCACGCTATAATATTCTTCTAAAAGACGATAAATCATATCCTTGGATACGCATAACCAATGAGGAGTTCCCTAAGATATTTAAGACAAGAAACCTTATTAAGGACGGCTCACTCTATTTTGGACCTTACCCAAGCAAAAGAGGAATAAAAGAGCTTATGGATATTATTCGCTTAATGTTTCGTTATAGGACATGTACTCTTAAACTAAGCCAGGAAAGTATTAAGTCAGGTAAATTTAAACCCTGCCTTAACTATCAAATAAAGCTTTGTAATGCCCCTTGCATTGGAGAGGAATCAAAGGAGGATTATAATAAAACCATATCTATAATCAAAACTATGCTAAAAGGTGACTTCTCTTCCCTAATAAAGGATTTGAAACAAGAGATGATGCTTTTAGCTGAGGAGCTTAAATTTGAACAAGCCCAAGAAATAAAGGAAAGGATAAGCCTTTTAGAGAACTATCAATCCAAGACATCTATCGTAAGTAGTAAGATTAATGATGTTGAAGTATTTGCTTACACAAGTGGAGAGAACTCCATATTCTTTAATATGATGAAAGTTGTTGCTGGAATGGTTGTTTCGTCTTATTCAATGGAAGTAGTTAAGAAATTGGAAGAAACAGACCAAGAAGTATTTACCTCTGCAATAATTCAAAGTAGGGATAAGATGCAATGGACTTTTAAAGAAATCATAGTGCCTGAGTATTTAGATCTGCCTGACGATTACTTAATACAAACCGTTCCACAAATAGGAGAGAAGAAACAACTACTTGAACTATCCCTTCATAATGCTAAGTTCCGAAAGATAGAGAAATCAAAGAAAGCAACATTGCTTGATCCAGAGCGTCATTCCAAAAGGATATTAGAGCAGATGAGGAAGGATTTAAGAATGAAAGAACTCCCTATTCAAATTGATTGTTTCGACAATTCAAATACCCAAGGCACAGAGCCAGTTGCTGCATGTGTTGTCTTTCGTAATGCCAAACCATCAAACAGAGAATACAAGCATTATAATATCAAAACAGTTGTCGGACCCGACGATTACGCATCAATGCAAGAAGTAGTATATAGACGATATTCAAGGCTAAAGGCAGAGGGGAAGCCAATTCCTCAATTAATTGTAATTGACGGAGGTAAAGGTCAGCTTAGCTCAACTGTGGAAGTTTTGACTGCATTGGAGATTTTTGATAAAGTAACCGTTATAGGAATTGCAGAAAAGCTTGAAGAAATCTATTTTCCCAACGACCCAATTCCTCTTCACTTAGACAGAAGAAGCGAAACCCTTAAAATCATCCAACAAATAAGAGACGAAGCACACAGGTTTGGAATAACACATCATCGTTCAAGGCGTTCTAAAGCTACCTTCAAAACCCAATTAACCGATATTGAAGGAATAGGAGAGGTTACATCAAGGAATTTACTATTGAAGTTCATATCAGTTAAAAGAATATCTCAAGCCTCATTAGATGACCTAAGCTTATGTATTGGTAAATCAAAGGCAGAGATGGTCTATAACTATTTTCATAAAGATGAAATAGATAAGCAAATCTAGATGGAATTTAAGAATTTCATTGTATCAACATTGTCGGCAAATTCATTGAGATTTGGATTTTGGGCTTGACCTATTTCAATTGCATTTGGAATTAAACTACTATTTGAAACCACGCATTGTATATTGTCTTTCTCAATTTCAATATCTTTAATCACCTTTTCAATATCGTTATAGTATTCGTAATGAAGGATAGAAACATTATTGAATAGGCTTTTGTTTTCCAAAATACTTAAAACTCCAGAATCAACAAACTTAACGTTATTCATTATATATATAGTCTTATAGTAATCGTAGTTGTTTCGGTATTTGTTATGGTCTAAATAGCTTTCGTAATGCCTACTTGCTTCAATAAGTGGTCTGAAATCAAAACCCTCTGGTACATATAGTTTTGAAACATTCCTACAACCAAGTCCCTTATATGTTAGAATATCGTCCATAAGAAGAGAATAATTAATAGGGCTTGTTTCAGGCTGAGTCTCATCAGCAATAACTCCAACGGAAGTGCGAGAATGACGAATTATATTAGGGTATGAGCCAAAATAATAATCAAAATACCTTCTTGTATTATTGCTTCCTGTTGCAATAACTGCATCAAAATCCTTAATCCTATCTTCTGCAAACTCTATATAATCTCTTAGTGCTGGCTCCTTTTCAATTAATAGTTCGGCAATGGCAGGCAAAAGGTATTTATCTTGTGATGATAGTTTGCAAAGTAGTTTATTGCCACTAAGAAGAACGCAAAGCATATCGTGAAAACCAACCGCAGGGATATTACCAGCGCAAATAACAGCGACCCTTTTTGGATCTTTAGCAAAACAATAGTTCTTAGTAAATGCATCTAAGTTTTCTTTTCTAAGCCAGTTCCCTATTGATTTCAATGCTAAATCTATACTATTTGCATCAAACCAAGGGTTGTCTTCATAGCTTTTTCTTATAGCTACACTAAGCTTTTCATCTTCCAAACCATTACTTAACTTACTACTAATAGATGAGAGGGCTGATATTATTTTATTTTTCATTCGATAATTATGCTTAATTTTGTATGCAAATATAGTTAATAATTTTCTATCCATAAGGTAACAATATTAATGGAAAGGGAGTAAAAGCATATAAAATCATTTATTAGATGAAAAAAAGGTTAGTAATATTATTGTTTAGTGTTTTGTTTTCTGTGAATGGATTTTCACAAAAGAATCAAGTCTTCAGGGATTTCGAGGTTCAGCTTAAGGAATTAATGAATTTAATTTTCGATTCCCCAACCGATAACGAGAGGTTTAATGCCAACGAAAGGTTTATTGTAGTTATTGATGAAGTGCTTTCAATGGAAAATTCCTTTTCATATCCTTTCTCCGAGCTAAACAGGATAAGCAATCTGAAATCATCTGATAATAGGTTTAGAATTTTCACTTGGGCTATAGTTTCTCAGGATGGCAATTATGACCATTTTGGTTTTGTTCAGGCTAAGAACGAGGTTAGTGGAGAGTTTGAGGTATATAAGTTAAATGACAAGAGTGAGGAGCTATTTAATCCAGAATACGATAAATGTGATAATGATAATTGGTTTGGGGCTGTTTACTTTGAACTATTAACCGAAAAATATGAAGATAGAACCTTCTATACTCTCTTGGGAGTTGACGGTCATAATATCTACACTAAGAGGAAGGTTATTGAGCCAATTGTTTTTAAACCACGCTCTGGTAAGCCAGAATTTGGAGCAACCTATTTCTATAGGCAAAAGGATAAGAGACGATCTGTGTTTGAATATAATGCAGATGCTCGTTTCTTTATGAAATGGGATGACCAATACTATGAAGATAAGTATAGGAAAGAGAAACCCTCATTTATATCATCAGTGTTTAAGAAAAAGCAACCTCAAGCAAGAAACAGGGTTGTTGAGCTTCCTATTTTCAAAGAATATATGATAGTCTACGATGTTTTGGAGCCTATGTTTGAGGGCTTAGAAGGTAAACCGCAGTTCTATGTTTCCTCAGGTTATGTTAATGGTTTTAAGTTCGAAAGAGGTCGCTGGCGTTTGATTGAAAGTGTTTTGCCAAGGAATCAAGATAAAAAAGACCCACCTAAAATAGAGAACAAATCTAATCAGCTTTATAACCCCAAATAAATAAATCGGTAGTATTTCTTGCATAAAATGTAAACTTTCCAAATTACTTGTGTCTAAAACAGTAAGTAAGAAAGATTATAAAAAAGATATTTTATGCAAAGACATTCATTCACCATAGTTTTACTACTATTCCTTATATCATTTGGCTTAAATGCTCAAAACAAATATGAAGGAATAGTTTATGACTTAAAGACAAACGAAAAACTACCTTATGTTAATCTGTTTTGGATAAACACTCAAAAAGGAACAAGCACAGATATTAATGGGAAGTTCAGTTTAAATGCTATCCCAAAGAACAATAAATTAGTTATAAGCTATATTGGTTATTATAATGATACAATAGATATAGGCCAATCAGCAAAAGATTTAAAAATTTACCTAAAAGAAAACACAACTCTTTTAGGTCAAGTAACAATCAACGAAAGAAAACAAAGCTCCTTCATGTCAAAGATGAGTTTGGAGCAAAAAGAAGTTATTTCAAGTGAGGGTTTAAAGCATTTGGCTTGTTGTAATTTGGGAGAAAGCTTCGAAAACACAGCAAGTGTTGATGTTGGGTATTCTGATGCAGTATCTGGTTCAAAACAAATTCAACTCTTAGGTCTAACAGGAGTTTATTCACAATTATTATTAGAGAATATGCCCTTCCTTAGAGGTCTTTCTTCTCCTTTTGGTTTAGGATATGTTCCTGGCTCATGGATGGAAAGCATTTCAATAAGCAAGGGTGTAGCAAATGTTGTTCATGGTTACGAAACAATGACAGGACAAATCAATATAGAATATGAAAAGCCAATGGATGCAGACCCATTCTTCATTAATATATACACAAATTCAGAGCTTAAAGGAGAATTAAACGCAAAGGCAAATATTAAAATTAACGATAGACTTTATACTGGGCTTTATCTTCATGGGTCTTATTTCGGAAGAGAACTAGACCACTTAGGTAATGATGGGTTTATGGATTATCCAAAGCAATCTCAGTTCAATATTCTTAATCGATGGCAATACGAGGGAAAGGGATACCATAGCTCAACCTTAGTTAATTATTTGCACGAAAGAAGAACAGGAGGGCAACTTGGCTTTAAAAGAGATATGAAAGGAGATACCAATATCTATGGATTAGGAGGAGATGTTGACAGACTTCATTTCTCAACAAAAAACGGTTGGGTTGTTGGTCATTCTGGCTCAATAGGAACTCAAGTTTCAGGAACATATTTTAAGAACGAACAATTCTTTGGAATAAACAACTATAAGGGAGAAGAGTCTGATATATATGGTAATTTTATTTTTGCAAATGAAACTCGTCATGCTCATCAATATACTGTTGGAACCTCATTCCGTTATACAAACCTAAAAGAAGATTATTTTGCAATGGGTAATGGCACAATCTTTAACTCAACAAATCCAATAAATAGAGATGCATTCTTTAAAGAAGAGATTGTTCCAGGAGTATTTGGTCAGTTTTCATTCCTCTACGGCAAGAAATTCAATGCAACATTTGGACTAAGATATGACTATAACTCACATTATAACGAAAGCTTAATTACACCAAGAGTGCATTTCCGCTGGCAAATTGCTGAGGATTTAATTCTTAGAGGAGCAGGAGGAAAAGGATTTAGGAGTGCTAATATAATTGCTGATAATTTTGGAATACTTGCATCCTCACGTCAAATAATCATCAAAGACAATACACCTTTGGAAATGGAAGATGCTTGGAATGGAGGAATGAATATTAGTAAAACCTTTAAAACAAAAGACAATAGAGAACATTCCATAACACTTGATTATTATCATACCAACTTTGTGAACCAAATTGTTATGGATTTAGACCAAGATTCTCGTCAAGCAATATTCTATAACCTTGATGGCAAATCATATTCCAACAGTTTGCAACTAGACCTTTCCCTTGAACCAATTGAAAGATTCATTATTAGCTTGGCAGGACGTTATAATGATGTTAAGACAACCTATAATGGTGTTCTTATGGATAAGGCTTATGTTAGCAAATTTAAGGGTTTGGTAGTATTATCTTATAAAACAAAATACGATAAATGGATGTTCGACCTTACAACCCAGTTTAACGGAGAGCAAAGGATACCTCTAAACCTTGGAAACGTTCAAGGCTATTCTAAACCCTATGTTTTTATGTTAGGACAAATAACTCGTAAGTTCAAACACTTCGATATATACTTAGGATGTGAAAATATAACAAACTATGTTCAAGAAACCCCAGTTATTGGAGCCGATAGACCATTTAGCAATAACTTTGATGCCTCAGTAGTCTATGCTCCTGTTATGGGAAGAACCTTTTACGGAGGAATAAGAATAACGATAAAATAATTATATCAACAAATAATAAAAACAAAAAGATGAAAAAGACAATTTTAATTGCGTTTATGCTAGTTTTAGGCTTAGGTTTTGCCCAAGCACAAACAAAAGACAAAGACTCTATGCCAAAAGAAACAACAACTATTATAAATCTAAACAAGCTTTGTTGCAATAGCTCAATACCATTAATTGAAAAAACCTTAGCTTATGAAAAAGGAGTTAAGACCTTTGAAGTTTCTTTGGAAGATAAGACAGTAAGTGTTGTTTATAAAACCAAATCAACCTCACCAGATAAGATTGCAAAATCACTTGCTAAGGCAGGGTTTGAAGCAAATGGGATAGAGGCTGATGAAAAAGCAATAAACAGACTTCCAGAATGTTGTAGAAACACAGCAAGAGGTCTGTCTAGCGGCTGCGGTCATAGTCATTAAGAGGGGTTTATTGGCGTTATTCTTCCTCTTCTTCATTTCCAGGCTCAATCTTCTGACACAAAATCTTTAGAAGCTCTTGAGCCTTTGGATGATTCATATTTGATGCGGTTTCAAGCTCTTGACAAATCATTTTATCGAGATTTTTCCTTCTTGATTTCGCATTTTCCTGAATATAAACCAAGGCTAAGTGATAGTGAGCATCTGGGTTTTCGAAATTAAGCTCAAGTGTTCGAAGTAAATCTGACTTAGCCTTTTTTATATCTCCTCTTTTGAAAAATATCTTTGCCCTATTATAGTAGGCATCTCCATGTTTGGGGTCAAGCTCAATGGCCTTTGTGAAAAATGATTCTGAGTCACCACTTTGTCCTGATTTGATTTGTGCAATTCCAATATTATTATGAGTAAAAGGATGATTGGCATCGAGTGTTAGGGTTTTGTAAAAATCAATTAGAGCAGAACCATAATCTCCAGTATTAATATATACTATTCCCCTATAATTATAAGAAGAAGGGAAACTATCGTTTAGCTTTATCGATTGATTCAAATCATCAATAGCACCGTTATAATCCTTTAAATAGTTTTTTGCAATACCTCTTAGGTAATAGATCTCAAAGTCCTTATTGTCCTTTTCTATAATAGTATTATAGTCTTCAATTGCACCCTTAAAGTCCTCAATGAATCCCTTTGCAACAGCTCTTTTCTTATAAACCTCAATATCATTATACCCATATTCAATTGCAGAATTATAACTTGCAAGTGAAGATATATATTCCTGCCTTCTTAGTTTTATCTCCCCAAATAAATAATATAAGAATCCATTTCCTAATTCAATATCAATAGCTTTAAGTAAATCAGCATAAGAGTCAGTATAATTTTTCTGCGAATAATTTATAAGAGATTTAACTCCGTGGAGTTTCTTTGGATAATCCTCTTTGCTAAATGCAGAATCGATAACCGTAATTATCTTTTGAGCATCCTTATTGCTTAAAATGGAAAATGCGTTTAGGAAGTTTTTATTGTCTTTCTGGTAAAAGCCAATTAGGGTTTCAATAACATTATGTTCTTCCTTGTTCTGAGCAAAGAAAAGTGAAAGAATAGGGTAGGATAAATCATCTTTTTCTTCTGTAAAAACAACCTCTTGAATATCCAAAAAGGCTTTCTTCGTATTTCTTGTGAGGTAATAAGCAACAGACCTTTTCTCGTATAGCTTTACGGATTCAAAACCATCATCAATAGCTTTGTCAACCAACCTTATAACTTTTTTATAATCCTTTTTTAACAGCTCTTGTTCAATATCAATCAAAGAATGTTTCTCCTCTAAGCTGATTTCATTTTCTTGTGAAAAGACATTAAAAGAAAAAAACAAAAGACAGAATACGAAATAAAAAGATATTTTATTCATCTTCTTAGTGTTGAAGTACGCCGAGCCCTTCTCTTAGAATATCTATTTCACCTCCTGTAAGGTCAATAACGGTTGAAGTTTCTTCTTGTCCAGTTCCATCGTTTATTATAATTTCAACACGTTCGCAATATAGGTCGTAGAAATATTCTGGATTAGTATAGCATTCTACTTCCAAGTCTTTTGTTGGCAAGGACGTGGTTATAAGTGGATAGTCTAAGCATTCCACAATCTTTAATGCAATATCGTTATCTGGAATCCTTATACCAATGGTTTTTTTCTTGGTTTGTAGTATCCTAGGAATACTTGTGGAGGCTTGAAACACGAAAGTGAAAGCCCCAGGAGTGTTATCCTTTAATAGTTTGAAGATATTATTGGTAATTGGTTTAGTAAAATCTGATGCCTGACTAATGGAATTGCAAACAATGGAGAAATCGCTTTTTTCAAACTTCTTTCCCTTTAAAGCAGCCAGCCTTTCGGAAGCTTTCATATTTCCAAGTTTGCAGGCAATAGCATAAACAGTGTCGGTAGGATAAATAATTAACCCACCTCTTTCCAAACAATCACAAATTTCTTGAACTTGTGAGTTCTCAATACCTTGAGAGTGAATTTTTAATAGCATAGTAAATAGTAATAGTGAGTGCGCACGACAGGATTTGAACCTGCACATCGTTACCGACACCACCCCCTCAAGGTGGCATGTCTACCAATTCCACCACGTGCGCAATAAAAGAGATGCAAAGATAGTGTATTTCATTCTTAATTTCAAATAATTTACACTCTTTTATTAAGCTTTTTTCTCTTTAAAGCCCAATTGCAACCTTCAAAAGCCCGTTTCCAACTATTTAAACGCAGAGTTAACCTCGTTACATGCCCATATCTCAAGGTCTGAGATGCCTATATCACAAGATTGA
>DUQY01000242.1 GCA_012837565.1 Bacteroidales bacterium
ATTAAAGCAAATAAAAGCAAAGTTTTTAAAAAGAAAATAGAAACTAATTATTAATTAATCAATCACAAAAACTAATTATCATGAAAAAAACAAAATTCATCTTATTAGCTCTAATAGGTGTACTATTATTTAACTCTTGCAAGGACGAATAACCAGAAAAGCAAGTCAACAAAACACCGACAATCACCAATCTTAAAGCCATTACAAGCAAGAGCCTAATAGCAACACAAAGTCAATTAGGACAATGGGGATACTATTACTTAGAACACGATGAAGTATTTATGGGAATCAATATGTATATCTTTAAGTCAGACTCACAAACAAGTCAGTATATGGTATTAGAAAGTAATGATACCGTTTTCGCATCAGCATACCTACAAGATGCAATCAGAGTAAATGCACTAACAGGATTTGAAAAGTTCTCACAAGAATGCATAACATATATGACAGGAAAGACCCCTATCTACTCAGGAGATATTAACCTCGGCCTCTTTGAAACCACAGAGTTCAACAACCACCAAGAATTTGTTAGCTTTTATGCAGCAAACAAAGCAGAAATAGAAAGCAGCACAGAAGAATGGGTAACTCCAGCCGAAATAGTTTCAAGCACTTTTTCAAGCCCAGAAGAAATCAACGACCCATTCCAATCATCCTTAGTTTATATCGATAAAACCAGGTCACCAGAAGGACTATTTGACAAGAAAGCAATAAGCAAAGCCTTATTCCATAAGGTTAAATAGACAAACTCTATACATATATACCATAACTTTATTTAATGATTAAAGAGACGTAATATCAACCATTACGTCTCTTTTTTGTTTACTGTTGAGGCCTACCTACGAACCTTATCCCCCAAAATAAAGATAACTATCCAAACCTAAAGGATGTTATTAATCAAGTCTAAATGCTATTTAGCACCCAAAAACATCATACTGTATTAGTATATTTTGTAATTTTGGGCAGTTAAGTAGAAAGAGTTATAAGAGATGACGCTTTAGTTATTATAAATAAAAATAAATATAGGACATGAAAGAAGAGAAAGATTTAAAAGAGAAAATAGAGGGAATGACAAAAGAAGAAAAAATTAAGTATTTGGCTAATCAACTTTCTAAGTTATCAAATGAGTTCGATTTGCCACTATACTCCGATTGTGAAGACAAACAAGAGAAAGAGTAAAACTCTAAAACAGTTTCTATCTCTTTTTCAATAAACTTAGTTTCTTTTTCATAAAGTTTTCAAAAGCACAAAACAAAACTCAACAAAAGAGATATTTGCCTATCCATAACCGTATATATTATATAAACACAAAAGATGATGAGATGGCGATTTTAATCTCCTTATCATCTACTCAGGAAGAACTTGCGATAAGATAAGTCTTGAATAAGGCGTTAGCAAGTCCTCAGTCTCTAAAAAAAGCAACAAAGTTTTAATAAGTTGATAGCTTTATAAAATAGCAAATAGAAATGTTTAATAACCTATTAAAGTTCTTTTATCTTGTTCCGCTGTTTCACTCTTTTAAGGGGTGCGTAACAGCGGAACGGAATTAACAACCAATTAATTGCGAAAAATATTAGGAACAAGAGGGGGTAAGGCAGCCTAAAACAGCAGAAAGTTCTGTAACATTAAAATATATATATAACAAGAAGACTACAAGAGATCCACAAGAAACTTGTAACCCTTAGTAAAGTATTCAGGAATCAAAACAAGATATACTTGTCCTAAAAAGTGATAAGGCAAGGTTCTTAGAAAAATATATTGATAGGGGAGAATAGCGGTGTATAGGGAACAGGGTGAAAAGATGACGCAGTCTTTGTTTGGGGAGCATTTGATTAGTTGATACACTAAAAATATCATTGCTATTGTGAAGGCTGAGAAAACGGCTCTAATTAGGTCTGCTAAAGTTAATTGATATTTGATTTTCATAGCAACACGAGGGCTTAAAGCCATAATTATCACGAATTTCGGCCAATGAAGAGGGTGAAGATATTAGCTTTTTGCCGACTTTGGTTGCTATGAGTAGTGGAGGCATAAGGTAGGGGTGATAAAGCATGAGACAATCTCAAATAAGCTTAGAATTTTTTTTGAGGTTTCAAATCAAACGCTGAAAGGAAATCCTGAATCAAAGGAAGGGTTTCTTGAATCTAAGAGTTAGTTTTTTAATATATAGCTTAGATAATAGAGTAGATGTTTATCTAAAAATACAGTAATATTATATAGTACTACTACTTATATATCAAGTTATTTTACTGCCTTTGTAGGCAGTTTAAAATGCATATTGCTAGCAAAATCTACTAATTCATAATTAATAAAACACGAATCCTCGCCTTGTTGGATGCCTCAATTATTATGCTAGCTTGTTGCAGTAGGAGTTTGTCTGGGGTTTGCATTGGGTTTGTCTGAATCAGGATTTACAGGATTAAAGGATTTTCTTGATTCTTGGGTCAGAAAAATAATAACTAAGACTTGACATTCTGAAAATCTTTCAATTCTGTAAATCCTGATTCTGATAATTTTCATCCTAATCCTGATAATTTAACTGTTGAGGGAGATATTTAATTATTTATCTACCTCTTTTTTTCTCTCCTTTCTTTTTGTTAATAACCATAGGCCTTCTTTTTTGTAACATTTGGGGTTTTGTTGCGTAATATAGATAAAATGGGTTTTTTTGGAATAAAATGCAAGAAAGTTACTAACAAATGGGTTTTTTTGGAATTTTTGTTGTAATTTTGAACCTTGAAATAGAAATTGGAATAATATGTCGTCATTAATTGGTATAGAAAATTGTAAGATGGATGCAACGGGGAGGTTTAAACTTCCTGTGGCACTAAAGAAACAATTGCCTCTTAGTGAAGATTTTAGGTTTGTTGTCCGATTGTCAATTTATAACAGGTGTTTAGAATTATTTACTTACGATTCCTTCCAAAATGAGGTTGCTGACCTTAAAAGCAAATTAAACCTCTATGATCCTAAGGCTAAAAGGCTTTTCAGAAAATTAACAGAATCAAACATCGTTGAATTGGACGCCTCAGACCGATTCCTTATTCCTAAAGAACAACGCATGATGGCTAATATCGATAAGGATATTGTGCTTGTGAGCTCGGCTACTTGCATGGAGATTTGGGATGCTTCTATTTATAGTTCAATTGATAACGATGGATTTGATTATGTTAAAGCAGCAGAAGAATTACTTAAAGACTGAGTATCATAATCCAGTGATGCTTACTGAATGTTTGGATGGGTTAAATATCAATCCAAAGGGTGTTTATGTGGATGTTACCTTCGGTGGTGGAGGTCATTCTCGTGCCATTTTAGATAGGCTCGATCAGGATGGTCTCTTGTTTGCTTTTGACCAAGATAAGGATGCTAAAAGAAATCTGATTGATGATAAGAGGTTTATTTTCATTGATCAGAATTTCTCTAACTTAAAGGATAGTCTTCGTTTGTTTCGTCAGTTTGAGGTAGATGGTATTTTAGCCGATTTAGGCATTTCTTCATATCAGATAGATACTCCTGAGAGGGGTTTTTCTACTCGCTTCGATGCTCCCTTAGATCTTAGGATGAACACAGAGGAGGGTATTTCGGCTAAGGATGTACTGGATAGTTACGACATTATGGAGCTGAAACGTGTCTTTAAGGACTATGGCGAGCTGACTAATGCTTATCATATTGCTAAGAGGATTGCTGAGGTTCAAAATTTTAATCCTATAAATACTAGTTTCGAGCTTAAGGATTTGCTTGCTTCTCTTGCCATTAGGGGTCAGGAGAATAAGTTCTATGCTATGGTCTTTCAGGCTCTTAGGATTGAGGTAAATGATGAGCTTGGGACTTTGAAGAAGATGCTGGAGCAGAGTTGTGAGGTTTTGAAAACAGGTGGTCGCTTGGTGGTTATGAGTTATCATTCTTTGGAGGATAGGCTGGTGAAGAATTTTATGAAGACGGGAAACTTTGAGGCTAAGCTTGAGAAGGATTTTTATGGTAATGTGATTTCGCCTATGGAGATGATTACTAGGAAACCAGTGTTGGCTAAGGATGATGAGGTTTTTGAAAACCCTCGTTCAAGGAGTGCTAAGCTTAGAATTGCAAAGAAGAAATGAAAAAAACGAATATAAAGGCTAAGAGTTTTATTGATGGGTCTTTCTTGGTTAGGAAGGGTTTCTTGGCTTGGTTGCCTTTAATTTTGATAGGGGTTGTCTTAATAATTATGTATATAACAAATAGATATAATATTGAAAAGACTGTTAGGGAGATTGATAAATTGGAAACCGAGGTTAGTTATTTGCAGAAGAAACACTCTGGTCAAAAGGGGGTTTATCAGAAACTGACTCAGATGTTGGAATTGGAAAAGGCGCTTAAGGATAGGGGAATAAAGGTTTCTAAACAGGAGCAAAAGCAGGTTATCCTTATCGAGAAAGATGAGCATAAGGACGATAAAAAGAGTAAGAAAATAAAAAAGAATAAATAAGAATGCAAGACGACAAGAGGACTATTATGTTTAGGTTTTTTTGGGTGTATCTAATTATTTTAATTGGGTTCGTCTTGGTTATTGGTAAAATAGGTTATATACAGATGGTTGAGGGTGCGTTTTGGAAGAAACTCTCGCAAGATAGGTATGAGGAGCTTCGTCCGGTGAAAGCTAAGAGGGGTAGTATTTATAGTGTGGATGTGGATAATGGTGAGCTACTTATGCTTGCTACCGATATTCCTAAATATGATATTTATATTGACCTTGGTTATACTTATTTGTTTGATAAGAAATTGGATAAGAAGATTAAGCAAAGGGTTATTGATGATGAGATATATAAGAAGGAGATATCTGCTCTTTGTGATAGTTTGGCTAGGATTTATGCTGGAAAACCTAATGGTAAAACTAAGTCGGAGTATATGGCTTATTTTCGCAAATATAGGCAAATGGAGAAAGGTAATAGGTATGTTTTGGTTCAGAAGGATATTACACTTGAGCAGTGGGAAAGGGTGAGGAAGTTTCCGCTTATTTCGAAGGAAAAGGTTAGAAAGAGTAGGGAAACTGGTAAAATAATACATTCTGGTAAGTTTTACCTTACTCATTATATAAATGTTGTGGAAAGAAATGTTAGGTATTATCCTTATTACCCAATGGCTAGAAGAACTATTGGTGTGCCTATTGATGGTTGTGACACTTGCTATGATGGCATTGATGGTTTTTATTCAAGTTATTTGGCTGGTGAGTCGGGCATGAGAAGGGAGAGAAAGATTAACCCTGGCATTTGGATTCCTGTAGATGATGATGAGCATATTAAGGCAATTGACGGAAAAGATATAGTAACTACAATAGATGTTAGGCTTCAAGAATTGGCAGAAAATAGTTTAAGGAAGTGCTTAGATTCCAATGATGCTCAAAGTGGATGTGTTATCCTGATGGAGGTTGAGACAGGTTATGTGCGTGCTATTTCTTCGCTTGAAAAGAATAAGGAGGGTAATTATGTGGAGCAGGTAAATATTGCAATAAGTAGTTATTTTGAACCTGGCTCAACCTTTAAGGCTATCTCTGCTATGGTTTACTTGGATAAGGGATTAATTGATACCTCTTCTATGGTGCCTACTTTTGAAAAGAGATTCCCTGGAGCTAAGACCTCAATTAGGGATGTGGGCAAGGTGAATCATGGTATGGTAAGCTTTGGAAGAGCTATGGAGATGTCCTCTAATGTTGGGCTTTCTCAGGTGGTTTACGATAATTATATATCGAAGAAAAAGAGTGTAGAGTTTCAAAAGGACTTAAAAGAGTATTTCAATTTCGAGAAACTGGATATGGATATAAAGATTGCAGAGCCTAAGCCATATATTAATGAAAAAGGAGTTTCGGTAGATGATATTCTTCGTCTTAGCTTTGGTTATGTGTCGGTTATGACGCCTATGCAGCTCTTGACTTTCTATAATGGAATTGCAAATAATGGCATAATGGTTAAGCCGATGTTTGTTAGTCATATAGTTATGGATGGAGAGATTGTGAAGAAGTTTGAACCTGTGGTTATTAAGCAAAAGATGTGTAAGAAAGAAACGCTTGATAAATTGCAAGATGTGTTGAAGAATGTGGTTGAAAAGGGGACAGGTAGGAGGTTATCGAAGACAGGATATGGAATAGCAGGAAAGACAGGAACGGCTGAGATAGGTTATAGCAAAAGAGGGATAGTGGCACTTCAACATAGGGCTTCCTTTGCAGGGTATTTCCCAACCGATAAACCTCAATACTCATGTATTGTTGTGATTTCAGAACCGCAGAAAAATGCAACCCACGGAGGCGACCTTGCAGCGCCAGTCTTTAGAGACCTTTCTGATAGGGTTGTTGGAACAAGGCTTACCTATCATCAAGAGGCTTCAAAGGAGGAAAAGAAAATGCCTGCTATTGTAAAAGGCAACCAAGATAATTACTATAAGTTTTGTAGTAATATTGGCTTAAAACCAAATAAAGAAACAACTACTATAAAATCTACTTCAAAAACAAGTACAGCAAATTCTAATCTTGTTGCTGATGTTGTGGGTATGACAATTCGTGATGCTATTTATATTTTAGAGAAACAAGGTCTAAGTGTTAGTTTTGAGGGAAGGGGTAAGGTTGTTTTTCAGTCTCTAAGTAGGGGTTCAGGCTTTAGGAAAGGTAGTAATATACATTTGAAACTTAATTATAAAAACTAAGATGCAAGAGTATAAAATAATATATAAGTTAATTAGAGACCAAAAGATAAGTGGTATTTGTTTTGATTCGAGAGAAGTTAAACAAGGCTATCTCTATGTGGCTCAAAAAGGTACTAAGGTAGATGGGCATGACTTCATTGAGTCTGCAATTCTTTCTGGTGCCATATTTATTGTTTGTGAGCATATATCTAAGGAGATTGAAGAAAATAAGAAATTGACATTAGGCATTCATTTTTTCGTGGTTAAGGATAGTAGTGATGCTTTGGGATATATTGCTTCTTCATTCTACGATAACCCATCGAAAAAATTAAAAGTTATTGGTATAACAGGAACTAATGGGAAAACGACAACGGTTACTCTGCTTCATAACCTATTTATGCTATTAGGTTTTAAGACAGGTCTTGTTTCCACAATAGTTAATAAGATAAATCATGTAGAAATACCTTCCTCTCACACTACTCCAAATGCTATTGAGCTTAATGATTTGTTTTCTCAAATGGTGGATAGTGGTTGTGAATATGTTTTTATGGAGGTTTCCTCACATGCAATTGTTCAGAAAAGGATATCAGGAGTGGAGTTCTCGGGTGGAATATTCTCAAATATTACTCATGAGCACCTTGACTTTCACAAAACATTTTCAGAGTATATCAGAGCTAAGAAGGAGTTTTTCGATAAGCTTCCTAAGTCTGCGTATGCCTTAACTAATCTTGATGATGTTAATGGAGAGATTATGCTTCAAAATACTAAGGCTATGAAATACTCTTATAGCTTAAGGACTATGGCAGACTTTCATGCCCTTATTCTTGAAAACAGCTTTGAGGGACAGCTTCTAACAATTGATAATACTGAGCTTTGGACTAAGCTTATTGGTAGTTTCAATGCTTATAATATACTTGTAATTTATGCTACTGCTATTCTGCTTGATTTAACGAAAGACGAGACTCTAAGGGCTATTTCTCAGCTCGATTCGGCAGAGGGTAGGTTTGACTGCATTTCTACTTCCAAACAAACTAAAGCTATTATTGATTATGCTCATACTCCTGATGCTCTAATTAATGTTATAAAGACTATTAACCAAATTAGAGAGGGTCAGGGTAAGCTTATTACTGTTGTTGGTTGTGGTGGTGATAGGGATAAGACTAAGAGACCAATTATGGCTAAGATTGCGGCTGAGAGTTCTGATATACTAATTCTTACTAGCGATAATCCAAGGACGGAAGATGCTGATAGGATTATTGAGGATATGAAAAAGGGTTTGGATATTATTAGTTTGAAAAACACATTTAGCATAACTAGTCGTCACGATGCTATTAAGATGGCTTGTATGATTGCAAGAGATGAGGATATTATTCTTGTGGCTGGCAAGGGTCATGAGAAATACCAAGAAATTAATGGAGTGAAATACCACTTTGACGATAAAGAAGAAATACTTAAATATTAAAGATTATGTTATACCACTTATTTACATGGCTTGATCTTGAGTTTGGATTGCCAGGAGCAGGAGTTTTCAACTATATCTCCTTCCGTGCAGCCCTAGCGGTTATTACATCTTTATTCATAACAATTGTTTATGGTAAGAGGGTTATTAATTTCCTTAGACGCAAACAAATTGGGGAGTCGGTTCGTGAACTTGGTCTTGATGGTCAAAAGGAAAAAGAAGGTACTCCTACTATGGGAGGACTTATTATCCTTGCTGCCATTATCATTCCTACTCTTTTGTTTGCAAGACTTGACAATATATATATACAACTAATGCTTCTAACCACCGTTTGGCTTGGATTCATTGGTTTTATGGATGATTATATTAAGGTCTTTAAACATGACAAGAAGGGTCTGAAAGGTAAGTTTAAAATTATAGGTCAGGTGGTTTTGGGTATTGTTGTTGGGGCTCTAATCTACTTTCATCCAGGCATTGCTATTAAAGAAAAGGTTGAGGTTGAAAGATATGCCTCTACTCATAATATTCAAAACGATACAAAATACGAAAAGGCTAAGGTGGAGTTTTCAAAGAGAGCTAAGCAATCAACCAAGACTACTATTCCTTTTATGAAAAACAATGAGTTTGAGTATTCTTCACTTGTTAAGTTCTTAGGTAAGGATTATAAGAGATGGGCTTGGATAATCTTTATTCCTATTGTTATTTTTATTATTACTGCTGTCTCCAATGGTGCTAACCTTACGGATGGTATTGATGGTCTTGCAACAGGGGTGTCGGCAATTGTGGGTTCAACCTTGGGCATCTTGGCTTGGGTCTCGGGCAATATTATCTTTGCCAACTATCTCAATATTATGTTTATTCCTAATGCCGGTGAGCTAACTATTTTCATTTCAGCCTTCGTGGGTGCAACCGTTGGCTTCCTTTGGTATAATACTTATCCTGCTCAAATATTTATGGGTGACACTGGCTCATTAGCTCTTGGTGGAATTATTGCTGTTATAGCAGTCTTAATTAGAAAAGAACTACTTATACCTGTTCTTTGTGGGGTTTTCTTTGCAGAAAGTCTTTCGGTAGTAATTCAGGTTGGATATTTTAAATTTACAAAGAAAAAACTAGGTGAGGGTAAACGATTCTTCCTTATGGCACCTCTTCACCATCATTATCAGAAAAAAGGATATGCGGAACCAAAGATAGTAATGAGGTTCTTAATTATAAGCATTATACTAGCTGTCGTATCAATAATAACTCTAAAACTAAGATAAGAATGAATATGGAATTACTAGCAAAACAAGGAGCAAAGAAAGTATATACTAATCTTGCTGGCAGAACTTACGATGAGATTTTATTTAAAAGAAAAGACTTGTATAATATGTTCGCTCTTAAGAAAGACGAGAAAAACAAGAGGGAGTTAGTTGCAACTATTAAAGATGTTAACTATGTAAATGATGCATTTTCAACCAATAATAATATTACTTGGTTCACTATGGAGCAAATCCCTTCCACCATTATTTGGATTGCAAATGATGATTTTGGAACTAATGACTATACAAGCCTAATGAGTGTTTGTGAGGAAAAGGTTTCGGTGCTTATTGTTTTTGGTGAAAACACATCGAAATTAAAATCTACTTTTCAAGATATTATTCCAACCATTCTGCCTGTAAACAATATGACCGATGCGGTTCTTTTGGCAAGTGCTGTGGCACAGGAAAAGGATGTTGTTTTATATTCTCCTGCAAATGGAATGAGTGAGGATATTGAGAAGAGGGGATTAGATTTTTGTAGTAAGGTAAATAATTTATAGATAAGTAGTTTATAATTATAAAAATTTATAATGGCAAACAAGATTAAAAATTTCAAGTTTAAGATTAAGGGCGACAAGATTATTTGGATGGTCTTTCTTTTGCTTATGGCTATATCTTGCTTAGAGGTTTATAGTACGTTAGGTAAGACTGTCTACGAAAAGCAAGGTGGCACTCCAATTGGTATGTTCACTAAGCATCTTTTCATCCTTTTCTTAGGTACTTGTGTCTTGTATGCTGTTCATCATATCAAATATACTTATTTCTCAAGGTTTGCTAAGATGGGTCTTTTGTTCTCTTTTGGCATCCTTATTGTTACTCTTCTTATTGGTTCTTTGGGCGATAAGGCTGCGGCTCGTTGGTTAACTATTCCATTAATTGGTCAGTTCCAACCTTCCGAAATTGTTAAGATTGTTCTAATTGTTTATGTGGCTAGGGGGCTTGCTCTCTACCAAGATAAGATAAAGACTTGGGATGTGTTTAAGAAGCTAATACTTGTTATTGGTGGCATTTGTATTTTGATTTTCCCTGAAAATTTCTCAACAGCTGCAATTCTATTTGTGATTTGTTTTCTTATGATGTTTATAGGGAGGATTAACCTTAAATACTTGGGTATGATTCTCCTTATTGTTCTTATTGGAATGGTTTCAGTATTTACAGTCCTTCAAACGAAACCAGATCTTCTTTCCAGAGGTGGAACATGGGTTAATAGGATTGAGGAGTTTAGGAATCCTGATAAAACTGCAATAACTCAGTCCAATCAGTCACAGATGGCTATTGCAACAGGTGGTTTCTTTGGTAAGTTTGTGGGTAATACCACTCAGGCAAGGTTTTTGAGTGAGAGCCATAATGACTTTATTTTTGCAATAATTATTGAAGAGGGCGGTGTATTATTAGGCATTGTTGTAATTGCACTATATCTTATATTGCTTTATAGGGGCATTCAGGTTGCCAGAAGGTCTAAGGGTTATTTCGGTGCCTTTTGTGCTATTGGACTTACTATTATGATAGTTTTCCAAGCCCTAATAAATATGTTTGTAGCCACAGGTCTTGCTCCAGTAACAGGTCAAACCCTACCTTTTATTAGCTATGGAGGTACTTCTTTCTTGTTTAGTTGTATTGCCTTGGGTATAGTTTTAAGTATTAGTGCAGAAGCAGATAAAGCCTTAGAGAAGGCTTCACTGCAACAAGATGTTATAGAAGAGGAAGAGGTTTTGGAAGAGAATGAATCAGTTGAGGCTGTTAATTAATTAAAATATAAGGATATGAAAGTAATAATTAGTGGAGGAGGATCGGGAGGACATATATTTCCTGCAGTGGCGATTGCAAATGTTATTAAGCAAAAATACAATGATGCTGATATCCTTTTTATTGGTGCTAAGAATAGAATGGAGATGGAGAAGGTTCCTCAGGCTGGTTATACTATTCAGGGGTTGTGGATTAGTGGTTTGCAAAGACGTATTACTTTTAAGAACTTAAGTTTCCCTTTCAAGGTTGTTTCAAGTACTCTTAAAGCAATAATGATAATAAAGAGGTTTAAACCAGATATAGTTATTGGTGTTGGGGGTTATGCCTCGGGTCCTACTCTTAGGGCTGCAACAATTCTTAAACTACCTACTCTTATTCAAGAACAAAACTCTTATCCTGGAATAACAAATAAACTACTTGCCAAAAAAGTAGATAGGATATGCGTTGCTTACGATAATATGGAGAGATGGTTTGAAAAAGAAAAGATATGCTTTACAGGAAATCCTGTTAGACAAAACATTGTTGATATTGAAAATAAAAGAGATAAGGCAGGTGATCATTTTGAATTAGATGCTAATAAGAAAACTGTTTTGGTTGTTGGTGGTAGCCTTGGTGCTCTAACCATTAATGATAGCATTGCAAAGGGGTTAAGGTATTTTGTGGAGAACGATATTCAAGTTATTTGGCAAACGGGCAAGAACTATTTTGATAAAGCTAAGCAAGAGGCTTCTGGGTTTAATTCTGGTAATATAAAAGTCTATGATTTTATATATGAAATGGATTTGGCTTATAGTATTGCCGATATAATTATTTCAAGAGCTGGTGCAATTGCAATAAGTGAGCTATGTGTTATTGGCAAACCTACAATATTGGTTCCTAGTCCTAATGTTGCCGAAGACCATCAGACAAAAAACGCTATGGCTTTGGTTAATAAAAATGCCGGTATCTTAGTTAGAGATATTGAATCAAGGGAAGGGCTTATTGATCAGTTGGATATGCTTTTCAAAGACCAAGATGTGCAAAACATTTTAAGTAGCAATATTATGAAACTAGGCATAAGGGATGCCGATAAGAGGATTCTTGAAGAAATTGAAGAGTTATTAGACATTAAATAGAATAGGTTTATATAGAAACTAAGGATATAAAGAGATGAAAACATATTATTTTTTAGGAATAGGCGGAATTGGAATGAGTGCTATTGCTCGCTATATGAAAGATTTGGGCAATAGGGTTTATGGCTATGACCGCATAAGTAGTCCCTTGACATTAGAGCTGGAAAAAGAAGGAATGATAATTGTTTATAGTGATGATGTTTCAACTATTCCCACTGATATTGATTTGGTTATCTATACTCCTGCGGTTTCTCACGATAATAAAATTTATAAGCATTTTATTGAGAATAACTTTAAAATGGAGAAGCGATCTCAGATCTTAGGAGAGATTACTAAGGGAAAGAAATGTATTGCTATTGCGGGTTCTCACGGCAAAACAACTTGCTCTACCATGATTGCTCATATTCTTCATAATAGCAGTGTTGGTTGTAGTGCTTTCTTGGGTGGTATATCTAATAACTTCGATTCCAATTATGTGGTTAATAAAAACTCTGGCTATGTTGTGGTTGAGGCTGATGAATATGATAGGTCTTTCTTGCAACTTAACCCTATGATTTCTGCAATAACTGCTATGGATGCTGATCACTTAGATGTTTATGGCACCTACCAAGAGATGCAAAAATCATTCCTTGAGTTTGCTAATAAGACTCGTGAGGTTTTGTTTCTGAAAAAAGGAGTTGATATGCAACTTAGCGAATGCAATCCAGCAAATGTTCTTACCTATACAATTAGAGGTGTAGAGGCTGATTATTATGCAATTAATATTAGAAACTATAAGGGAGGTTATTATTTTGATTTAAGAACTCCTGATAAAATATACTACGATATTGCACTAAACTACGGAGGTGTTCATAATGTTGAGAATGCTGTTATGGCAATTGGAATAGCTATGATTTGTGGTGTAACAGAAGAAGAGATGCGCCAGAGTGTAGCTTCGTTTTCTGGTGTGAAAAGACGTTTTGAGGTTATTATCAATGGAAAAGACTTAGTTTATATTGACGATTATGCACATCATCCAAATGAAATTAAGGCTCTTGTTGAATCGCTAAGGTTTCAGTATCCTAATAAGAAACTAACGGCAGTTTTCCAGCCACATCTTTATACTAGAACAAGGGATTTTGCAGATGAGTTTGCTAAGGAGCTGAATGGATTCGATGAAGTGGTGCTTCTGGATATTTATCCTGCAAGGGAAGAACCTATTAAGGGGATTGACTCCAAGATGCTACTTCATAAGATAGATAATATGAATAGGTATTATAGCACTAAGGAAATGCTTTTCGATTTATTGGAAGCTCTTTATCCTGAGGTCTTAGTTACAATTGGAGCTGGTGATATTTCAGAGCTTGTTCCAAGTATTGCAGAAAGATTTAAAGACGAGTAAAATATGAGCAGAAGAGGTAAAAGAGTATTGGCGATGTTAGTTATTATCATTATCCTGATTACAATTGTGGTTGGGGCTAATATTTTTGTGCGTAATCAAAAAATAGATCGCCTTGATATCTCTATTAGTTATGGCATTTCAGATACAATAATAAGAAACGAAACAATAAGAAAAGAATTAGAAGATAAGTTTGGCAAGTTCACATTAAAGGAAAGAAAGGATGTTGAGGCAAAGGATATAGAGGGTTTTCTAATGAATAAACCTTATGTTGAGAAGGCTGACGTGTTTCAAACCTTAAAAGGAATACTTAAAATAGAAATTATCCAAAGGCAGCCCGTTCTTAGGGTTTGTACTCATAAACAAAAACAATTCTATATTGATAGAGAGGGAAAGATAATTGAAATTAAGAGTGATCAAGCAACTGATGTAATTGTGGCAAGTGGTTATATTGATATTAACGCTACTATGTTGAAAAAAGGAATCATTGAGACCATTAGCATTAATGATAAGAAAGGGCTCGACAAAACGCTTGCAAATGTTTTCTTAATTGCTCAAAGACTTCAAAATGATTCAATACTTAACTATCAAATTGACCAGATATACATAAATAAGAATGGTAGCTTTGAACTTATACCAAAGATAGGAAACTATATTATTAAAATAGACGAGGAGGTGGATTTAGAAACTCAACTTGTTAAACTAAGTTATTTATACAAGGAAAGTTTCACAAGAATAGGATGGGATAATTATAGTGTTGTTGATTTGAGGTATAGGAACCAAGTGGTTTGCACTAAGAAATCTCATGAAATTCCTCAGGACGAAGCAAAGACAACAATTATAATTAATAAAGAATAAAATACAATAAAAACAAATTGATATGGAAAAAGAAATAGTAGTTGGAATCGATATCGGTACAACAAAAATAGCAGTTTTCATAGGCTCAAAAGACGAACAGGGGAGACCCTTGGTGCTTGGTATGGGCAAATCAGAATCAATTGGTGTTGAAAGAGGTGTTGTTAGAAATATAGAACTAACTTCAAATTCAATAAGAAAAGCAATTGACGAGGCTGAACAAAAAACAGGTTACAAGGTAAGGGAAGTCTTTGTGGGTATTGCAGGAAATCAAATCCGCAATATTCAACATAGAGGAAACATTATGCTTGAAACAAAGGGTCATATCATTAAAGAAAGTGATAGAGAGAGATTAATTAAGGATCAAGAAAACCTTGTTCTTCAACCAGGAGAGAAGATAATTCACGTTGTGCCTCAAGACTTCATTGTTGATGGTGAGGGAGATGTGATTAACCCTATTGGTATGCCAGGAAGTTGCTTGGAAGGTAATTTTAATATTATAACAGGTAATGTTACTAATATTGAAAATATTGTTAGAAGTGTTGAAATGGCTGACTGTAAGGTTAGAAACTTAATTCTTGAACCAATAGCATCGGCAGAGGCAGTTGTTAACGAAAGCGAAAAGGAAGCTGGAGTTTGCTTGGTTGATATTGGTGGTGGTACAACAGATTTGGCAATCTTCCATGACGGAATACTTCGCCACACTGCTGTTATCCCATTAGCAGGCAATGTTATCACAGAAGACATTAAAGAAGGATGCTCAATAATTAAGACCCAAGCAGAAGCTCTAAAAACTCGTTTCGGATCTTGCCTTAGTGCATCCGCAAAAGAAGACGAGATAATAGCAATACCTGGATTTAGAGGAAGAGACCCAAGAGAGATTTCTATGAAGACTCTTGCAGGAATAATTCAAGCAAGGATGGAAATGATAATTGACCAAGTCTTATTTGAAATTAAAAGTAAGAAATATGAGAGGAAGCTTATTGCAGGCATTGTGCTTTCGGGAGGTGGCGCAAAAATGAAAGATATTGTTCAATTAACCGAGTATCTAACAGGGATTGATGCAAGAGTAGGCACACCTGAAGACCATTTGGGAGGAACAATTACCGAAGAAATCACGCACCCTATGCATGCAACAGGAATTGGATTGATTTTAGAGGGGTTAAAGAAGATTGATAAAGACAATAGGTTAAACAAACATCCAATGGCAGTTCCACTTGATACAATAAATGAGGATGTGGAAGAAGAAGAGATTGAAGAAGATGAAGTTGAGGAAATAACAACAAAAAATAAATCTTCTGAAAACAAGACAAAGAGTTCAATTATATCATGGCTTGAAGGACTTTTTAAAGAAGAGGGTCCTGAGTAGGAAAGGTTATAAACAATGAGTTGTTCAAAACTAATGAAAACGGCCTAATATCATATCATGTTTAATTAGTACCTTTACAACTTGAAATACATATATAGAGCAATAATTTTAG
>DUQY01000243.1 GCA_012837565.1 Bacteroidales bacterium
ATACAGAATTGTATTTATTCATTATTTTATCCTTTATGTTTTATATTTATATGTTATAAAAATGTTGCTATTTTTTATGCTTCGGACTATATTTCACTTTTAGGTAAAAATAATTTGGAAAAATAAGTTCCATTTGATGCAGGTAGTATTACCATTCTCCCATCTTTTGGAACTAAACAATAAATACCATAATAAAGGAGATAAATTTTATATAATTTAATAATAAAAAATAAACAAATATGAATACTGCAAAAAAAACAATAACATTTACAATATTATTAATATTGTTTATGAGTTTTAGTTTTATTTCATGCACAAATGAAGATGAAATAACATCAAATAATACAATATCACAGCAAACGGTGAAAAATATTGTAATACCTGATGGAATATATATTGGATATTTCTTTTCAAATTCTGGAAGAAAAATTGAAGTAAAAAGTATATATAAAGATAATATTTTAATTGAGAGATGGGTAGATGGTGAAAAACAAGATTTAAATCTTGCTCCAAAATCAAATCTTTATTGGGATGAAAATGCTGCAATTAATAGAGCAATGGAATTATCTAAAAGTTATCCGTGTGTAATGTTAGTTGCCCAAAGTGGATTTCCTCAAGCAGAAAGTATTTCTTATAATGTTATATTTGATAGTGAAGAGCCTTGTTGGTATAATCAATATTAATTGCCTTATGAAAAAGATTATATTAGTATTATTAATCGGATTATTTGGGTTTAATACAATTACTTATTGTAATAACATTGAAAAATCAGATAATAAAGATAAAAGAGAAACAACCGTTACTGTAAAACCTGATAAAGTAAAAGACACTATAGCTTCGATGAAAGATGCAGGTTGGACATTTGCAGGAATGTCTTATAACAAAGGTGATGGAACATGGACAATTGGTTTTTACAGATATGATAAATCTAAAAATTTTGTAGTCACAGAGTTTGATGTGCCTGATGGAGAATATCAAGCTACTTTTTATGATTTTCTAAAAAAGAAGGATGTAAATGTAATGTTAATTGTTAAAAATAAGCATATTGTTAAGAGATTTGAAGACGGGAAGGAAGTAAATTACGAAACGTCAGAATTAGAATAAAGTTGTATAAAACTAAATTTTATAGAGGTAAAGATAGTTTCTTTATCTCTTTTATTTAATTTAAATAAACTTATGAATGTATTTAAGAAAGTATTTAGATTTTATTATGAAGGCTTTCGTTCAATGACCTTAGGCAAAACTCTTTGGGCAATTATTCTTATAAAGCTATTCATAATGTTTGCTATACTTAAAATTTTCTTTTTCCCTAATTTTCTGTCCTCAAAGGCAGATGATGCCAAGGGAAAGTCGGAATATATAGTAACAGAAATGGAGAAAAGAACATCTAAACCTTAACAAAAGAAAGAATATATGGAAGATTTAGTATTATGGTCAAGGGCACAATTTGCCTTAACTGCAATGTATCATTGGCTTTTCGTGCCTCTTACTCTCGGCTTGGGAGTAATTATTGGGATAATGGAAACCATCTATTACAGAACAAAGAAAGAGGAGTGGAAAACAATAACTAAGTTTTGGATGCGACTCTTTGGAATAAACTTCGCTATAGGAGTTGCAACAGGTCTAATCTTAGAGTTCCAATTTGGCACCAACTGGTCTAACTATTCATGGTTTGTGGGCGATATATTCGGAGCTCCACTTGCAATTGAAGGCATAATGGCTTTCTTTTTGGAGGCAACCTTTATAGCAGTAATGTTCTTTGGCTGGAATAAAGTAAGCAGAGGATTCCACCTTACTGCCACATGGCTAACAGTCTTTGGAGCGTCAATCTCTGCTCTTTGGATACTAATTGCTAATGCATGGATGCAATACCCAATAGGCATGAGCTTTAATCCCGACACAGTCAGAAACGAAATGACAGACTTCTGGGCAGTTGCTCTTTCCCCTATTGCTATCAACAAATTCTTCCACACGGTAGTTTCTTGCTGGGTTGTTGGCTCGGCAGCTTGTGTGGGTATTAGTGCATGGTTCTTATTGAAAAACAGACATATTGATTTTGCAAAGAAAAGCATTAAGATAGCAGCACCACTTGGAGTTTTAGGCATATTATTAACTATATACACAGGTGATGGATCGGCTTATGAAGTATCTCAAAAACAACCAATGAAGCTAGCAGCAATGGAAGGCTTATATAAGGGACAAAGACAAGCTCCACTAGTTGCTATGGGTATTTTGAAACCTGAATCGAAAATCAAAGAAGACTATAACGATCCATTATATATTGATATAAGCATTCCTTATGTCCTTTCTTTCTTAGGATACAGAGATATTGATGCTTTTGTTCCTGGTGTTAACGACCTACTAGAGGGAGGCTACCCAACACAAGACGGACACGTACCCCTGTCGGCAAAAGACAAGATGACAAGTGGTAAAATAGCACTTCAAGCCCTATCAGATTACAGAACAGCCAAGAAAGCAGGCGATACATATAAGGCAGAAACAAGCCTACAAA
>DUQY01000298.1 GCA_012837565.1 Bacteroidales bacterium
ATCGCCCTCGGTGCCGAATGCCCAGCGCTCCCTGCTTTGCATGGCGGACATGGTGTAGCTCAGGCAGTTGTGCTGTGCCAGTTCGCCGACGGTGCGTGGTACGCCACGGCGATCCAGGTAGTCAGGCGCGGCGCAGACCATCATGCAGCTATCGCCCAGCTGGCGGGTCTGGAGCGGGCTATCGGCCAGCCGTCCGATGCGAATGGCTAAATCCCAGTTGCCGGCGATCAGGTCGAGTTGGGCGTCACTCAGCCCCAGTTCGACGATAATCTCTGGGTGCTGGTGACTGAACGTGGCAATGAGTGGTGCCACATAGCGAGTACCGAAGGACAGCGGCACATTCATGCGCAGCAGGCCGGTGGCCTTGATTCGTTGTGAAGTGGCGGCCGCCTCGGCTTCATCGATTTCCGGCAGGATGCGCTGGCAGGCTTCCAGATAGTTACTGCCCGCTTCAGTCAGGCCAAGGTGCCGGGTCGTGCGGTGAAACAACTTGACCCCCATGCGCGCCTCTAGCGCATTCACATGCTTGGTCGCCATCGCCGGTGACATGCCCAAATGGCGGGCGGAGGCGGATAGGCTACCGGCGCTAGCGGCTCGGACAAAGACTCGCATACTGGTAACACGGTCCATACTCAATTTCCTACTATCAGTATTAAGTGTTAATGAATATTAACCGGTTCTCTTACTTTCTGCTGGCGGTGATACTAAGAACATACACAGTTTGAGGAGACTTCCTATGAGCAGTAACAAACCCACACGCCAGCCGGTGTTATTCATTCCCCATGGTGGCGGTCCCTGTTTCTTCATGGATTGGAACCCCGCAGATACTTGGGTGGGCATGGGCAACTTTCTCAAGAATGTTGCCAGTACTCTGCCTCAGCGCCCCAGTGCGATTGTGCTGGTGTCGGCGCACTGGCTAGAACCGCAGTTTCGTGTCACCGGTCATGCCCGCCCAGAACTGATCTACGACTATTACGGCTTTCCGGCTCATACCTATGAATTGACCTATCCGGCACAGGGCCAGCCTCAGTTGGCTGAGCGGGTCGCTCAATTGATCAGTAACGAGGGGCTGGCGGCGCAGGTGGATGCCGAGCGTGGTTTTGACCACGGCATGTTCATTCCGTTGAAGCTGATGTTTCCGAGTGCCGATATCCCTGTTATCGAACTGTCGTTGCGTAAGGATCTGGATCCACAGGCGCATCTGCAACTTGGGCGATCTCTGGCTGCATTACGCGATGAAAACGTGCTGATTATAGGTAGCGGCATGAGCTTTCATAACATGCGTGCCTATGGTGATAGCCATTTTTCACCGATATCCGATGAGTTCGACCAATGGTTGACCGACGCGGTGGCAAGCCCGGCGTCAGAGCGTGATCGGCTGTTACAAGA
Organism: Bacteroidales bacterium; assembly: GCA_012837565.1. Classification (GTDB taxonomy): domain Bacteria; phylum Bacteroidota; class Bacteroidia; order Bacteroidales; family P3; genus UBA10566. The sequence continues at coordinate 1,390 of DUQY01000298.1, forward strand.
TTGGGCTCAGGCGCCTCATGCCTATCTGTGTCATCCGCAGGGCGACGAAGAGCACCTGATTCCGCTGTTGGTCGCGGCTGGCGCTGGGGGGCAGAATCCAGGGCAGAAAATTTATTCAGAACGGGTCATGCAGACCACCATTTCAGCATTTCGCTTCGGTTGATAACCGCAGCTACAAACATAGGATAGGAGATACATACCATGATCATTGATCTTTCAGGCAAGAC
>DUQY01000244.1 GCA_012837565.1 Bacteroidales bacterium
ACCTATTATTGATAAAATAGATACATTATTAGCAGTGCACTATCAGTTCACCCAAGAAGAATTAGACTTCATTATCAACTATGATATTAAGTTTCGAATGGGGAAATCATTGTTTAACGAAGAAGATAACGATGATGAAGAATGAAAACTTGGGGTAATAAAGAGATACTGAATCAACATAAAACAGCTTTTCTATGCTCAAGAAGAGTTCCTGCAATGACTGTCCTTAAAAGTTACGATTGGGCAAAGCAACAACGAAAAGAAGGAAATTGCATTGTTTGTGGCAATCACTCACAAATAGAGAAAGATGTGTTTGAGATATTGCTACGTGGCAAACAACCACTCATTCTTGTGCTTGTAAGAGGAATGAAAAAACGATGGGAACCCGAAATTATTAAAGCTGTTGAAGAGAATAGGCTATTAGTTGTTAGTCCTTTTGATGAAAATGTAAAAAGAGTGAGCCGTATAACTGCTAAAAAGAAAAATGAAACCATTATTGAATTGGGAGATTCGATTGTTGTGGGATATGCAACGGAAGGGGGGCAGTTGGAGGAGCTTCTTAAAGGAATGAAGTGTGATGTATTATAATTAGGACGATACAGACTTACAAAAAAAGAAAGAAGATAACAACTCATATCTGAGTGTCTTATTTTGATTTCAATACAAAATGTTTAACTATGGAATTATCATTTAGTAAATTTGAAAGGTCATTTATTAAAAGACTAGTTAGTGTCAAAAATGTAGAAGATAGACATATTCAAAAATATTTATTACTTGATGATTATTTTGCTATAGAATGGGATGTGGAATGTTCTAAAGTCTTATTGTATTTTAAAGGTCATCCTTCTATAGAAAAACAATTAAGGGTGTGGGATGATATGTGTGAAATTATATTTCTATTAAATAAATTAGAAGCAACTAGATTGATTGGTATTTATCAATTAAAAGAGGACATAAAATGGGAAAGATCAATTTACAATAAAGATGAATATTATTATGATGAATCAATGCATGCCTATTTTGAAAAGAAGAATAAAGTTATCTCTGGTGGAGTTTTGAAAGATACGACTTTGATAAGTCAAAAAGTATCAAACAAAACAATGGCTTTTAATTCTGATTTGGGAAAGTTTCTAGATAAATACGCCAATGCGATGTTCTATATTAGTAGTGAGTTAAGAGATATGGTTGAAAACAAGTTTAGATCTAAAGAACATATAAGATTTCTCAGAACTCAAAGAGTCTCTATTATAGCTATATGTGTAGCAATACTAATAGCTCTAATGAGCTATGTAGAACACTTTATATTTTTATTTGATCATTTTCTGTATAGCATAATTAAAATTCAACTCAATGCCATATTCATGCTTCTGGATACCTTTCATTCCTTATAGCCAACATTTCTCTTCTCAATCATAATCGGTGTGTTTGATGCTCATGATAGGCGGTGTAGTTAAACATAATTAAGAGATTCAAGGCAATCAAGCACATCAAGGCTCTGACAAGAAGAAAGGATAAAATTTCTGAACCATGATTAAAGGATTACGTGATGACCATGATATGCAATGTAGTTAGACATAATCAAGTAATCAAGCCAATCAGGCGAATCAAGGTTC
>DUQY01000021.1 GCA_012837565.1 Bacteroidales bacterium
ACTGCATCTCCAAAACAACCACAATCCGATACCTTATTTGTAAGAGCATCAATCAGGGTTAGAGCGGTAAAGAAAACCATCATAATAACAGTTATCCAGTTTATTGTCTTTTTGAAAAAACCACTAACTAGGAGTATACCAATAATAAGTTCAAGGGTACAAAGAAAAACAGATGCCCCAATGGGTAGCCAGGGAATAAAATTAACAAGCTCACTAAAACCAAAGACACCCAAATACTCCGAAATCTTATAGGCAGTTCCCCATGGGTCGACCGACTTAACAAAGCCAGAGAAAATAAATACTAACCCTACAATAATTCTAAATAAACGTCCTAAATACTTCATAATTCTTTTATATTTTTATTTATCATTTGATTTTAATAAGAGCAAAAACTCCATAGTTAATAATATCATAGTAGTTAGCCTCAATTCCTTCCGAAACAAAGACCTTACCTTGATTGTCCTCAATTTGCTTCAATCTCATAATCTTCATTAAGATTAAATCCAGTATAGAACTCACCCTCATACTTCTCCAAGCTTCAGAATAATCATGGTTCTTATCTTCCATTAGCTCCTTAGCCTGTTTTGCATATTTGTCAAAAAGCTCTATTATAACTTCATTATCAAGCCTTTCATTATTATCGCTAACTACTCCCAACTCCAATTGAACAAGAGCAATTATTGAATAATTGATAATTCCAATAAACTCACAGCCTATCCCCTCCTCAACTTTCATTATGCCTGATTGTTGAAACTGACGTATGCGATTAGCCTTAATAAATATCTGATCAGTTAGTGAGGGAAGCCTTAATATTCGCCAAGAAGCACCATAGTCTTTCAGCTTTGCAGAAAACAAATCCCTGCATTTTTTTATCTCCCAATCATACTCTTGTGACGTGTTCATATAATTTTCTTATTGATTTAATTTAATATCATCCAACAATTATGTAATTTTGCCCCTAAATTAAGACAAAGAACTACATGAAATCAATCGATAAAATTACAAAATTATCTTCTAATACCACCATTAATCTTCAAGGAAAATTAATATCTCTTCAAAAGCCTCTCATAATGGGAGTCTTAAACCTAACCAAGGATTCATTTTATGATGGAGGAAGATATATAAATAATGCAGAAAAAGCACTCCTTCGGGCAAAAGAAATGATTGAAGAGGGAGCCGACATAATTGATATTGGAGCATGTTCAACCCGTCCAAACGCCATTTTGGTATCAGAAAAAGAAGAATTAGACCAAATCATCCCAGTTATTGGAGACATCAGAAAAGCATTCCCAGATATAATAATTTCAATTGATACGGTTTGGGCAAAAGTTGCAGAAAAAGCAATAAAAGAAGGAGCAAATATAATCAATGACATCTCAGGAGGACAATTTGACACCAAGCTTTTCGAGATACTTCCCTCACTCAATGCACCCTACATACTAACCCACACCCCCACCACACCCGACAAAATGCAAGAAAAGACCAATTACAAGAACTTATTCTTAGATATATGTGACTATTTTTCAGAAAGAATTGAAAAACTAAGAGAATTGGGAGTAAAAGATATAATACTTGATTTAGGATTTGGCTTCGGAAAAACCGTTGAGCAAAATTACTTCCTCTTAAATCATATTCAAGACTTTAAAACCTTTGGCTTACCCATCCTAACAGGCATTTCCAGAAAAACCATGATATATAAACCATTAGATATCACAGCAGAGCAAGCCTTAAACGGCACAACCTTCCTACACGCTTTTGCATTAATGAACAAAAGCAACATTTTACGTGTTCATGACGTTAAAGAAGCTAAACAATGTATTGAACTCTACCATTTAATTGAAAACAACAGATAAAAAAATATGTAAATGATTGAATTATTAGTACTTCCCTTCCAACTAAAAATAATAGACATCTTAGATATTGTCCTTTCTTTAGTATTAGTGTATTTTATCTACAAACTACTAAAAGGAACCACAGCCCTAAGCATAATAATAACCTTTGTAATCATATATTTCTTTTGGATTATTGTTTCATTCCTCGAAATGAGGATATTATCAAGAGTCATTGGACAGTTTATTAGCGTTGGAGCCATAGGAATTATTATTATTTTTCAACCAGAAATAAGAAGATTCTTTGCAATGCTTGGCTCAAGAAGCATAGAAAGAGGCAAGAAAAACAGATTTTTCTTTTGGAAAATAAACAAAAGCCAATTAGATAACTTCAATTCCACAGCTATAGTCAAAACCTACCAACACCTTTCCCAATCACAAACAGGAGCCCTAATAGTTATAGCAAAATATAATGATTTAGAAACAATTATTCATACCGGAGAACTTTTGGACTGCGAAATTAACAGCCAACTAATAGAAACAATATTTTACAAAAACTCACCACTCCACGACGGAGCAATGATAATTAAGGACAACACAATAAGAGCCGCACGATGCATATTGCCCGTAAGCTCAAGCTTTCAAATACCACCAAACTTAGGACTACGTCACCGCTCAGCAATAGGCATAACCGAACAAACAGACTGCATAGCAATAGTAGTAAGCGAACAAACAGGAGCAATTTCAATAGCAAAAGCAGGCGTATTGGAAGAAAACATAACCCCAACCCGCCTTCAAGAAGTGCTTGATTACGAATTTAATACCTAAAAAAAGGGTCATCGCAAACACGACAACCCCCAAAAACTTTTTACTTTTTACTTCTCAGCATTTCAGACGTGATAAATCACGTCTCTACCTCTTACCTTTTACTTTTTACCTATTGCAATCCCTTAATCTCAAGGTTAGCCTCAGCAAAACCAGTCTTAGATAATGAGCGTTTGAACTCAGGAGAAGGATAAAAACGACATCTAAAAGCCTTAATGGTAGAA
>DUQY01000245.1 GCA_012837565.1 Bacteroidales bacterium
ATGTTGATGATTAGTAAAATGATATTTAGCATTTTCTTTTAAACCTCTAGTTTTAAACTTTCCATAGGAATAGTTGGGTGTAACTTCTTTTTGTAGAAACAAGCCTATTGCTTGGCTTTTGTCTTGATTAACATTTAGCCATTTTATTATTTTATTATCTTTGTTTTGAATACGGTAAAACTCACCAAACTGTAAAGTTCGTCTGTATTTTTTATAGAACTTTATTTGCTCAGTTACTGCTTTCTTTTCATCAGAACTTAGTTCGAGAAGATTGCATTCATAACCAAGTAAACCAAATGCAGCAACATCAAACCTTGTATCAATCGATACATTCCTAAGTGTTTGATGATTCGGACAGCCTGACACATGCGCCCCCATAACTGACACTGGATATCCATAACTATACCCTGATTGAATTATAGACCTAGACATTGCATCTGTATTATCACTTGACCAAATCTGTGGCATATAACAAAGCATTCCTAAATCAAATCTATTACCTCCCGAGGCACAACTTTCAAATAAAATCTTAGGAAAGCGTTTGACTAGAATATCCATAACTTTATATAAGCCCATTACATAACGATGACTGAATTCCTTTTGCTGGTCTAAATCCAGAGATAATGAGTAATAATCTGAGAATATTCTATTCATATCCCATTTTACATAAGTTATATTCGCACTAGAAAACACTCTTGTCATTTCTTCTATTATATATAAACGAACATCTTCCCTTGTTAAATCTAGAATTCTTTGATTTCTTCCTAGTGAATTCTCTCGGCCTGGGATACCAACTGCCCATTCTGGATTAAGTCTATAGCAATCGCTATCTTCATTTACCATCTCCGGCTCTACCCATATACCAAAATCCATACCCAGCCCATTTATTCGATCCGCAAGCCCCTTTAGTCCATTTCTTAATTTTTTCTTATTTTCTTGCCAGTCTCCTAATGAAGAAGTATCATCATTACGTTTGCCAAACCAACCATCGTCTAAAACAAACAATTCGATACCAGCTTCTTTAGCTGCCTTAGCCTGTTTAACCAGCTTGTCTTCATTGAATTTAAAATAATTAGCTTCCCAGCTATTTATAAGAATAGGCCGAAGTTTATTCTTCCATTCTCCTCTTACAATGTGATTACGAATAAAATGATGCATATTATGGCTCATACCTGTAAATCCCTTGTTAGAATAAGTTATTACTGCTTCTGGCCCCTCAAATAGTTCATTTGGGTCTAAGACAAACTGAAAGCCTGATGGTTGAATACCTTGTACAACCCTTAATTTATCCATACTATTTACTTCAATAGCAGCATAATGATTCCCACTATAGATTAGATTAAAACCATAGCAATCACCATATTCTTCATTTGAATTTAAATCACTTAATATAAAAAATGGATTAGACCTGTTACTTGATGTACCAGCCTTTGAATCATTTATTATTATGCCTTGTTCAAGGTGCAAGTCATGACGATTCATTTCCCTTGCCCAAGCTCCACGAAAAGTACTAAGTTTATAATCATCATTATCTAAATCTAATTGCATACTCATCAAACGATCTAATTTAATTTTTTTATTAGAATTATTAATCAGTTTTGCGCTACGAGTAATAACATTGCTCTCATAAAACACAGAATATGTCAGTATCAATCTTGTATTATAATATTTATCAATTAATTCAATTTCCAAATAAATATTATCAACATCAGATTTCGAATCTTCACTCTGCCCAAAATAAGCGTATGGTAATGTCTTTAAAGAGGGCTTTTCTGAAGCTATTCTTGTTTCTTGAAACAAAAAATCACAAGTACTTGATCCGTCTGCATAAGTTATTTCTATGAAAGGTTCGCGAACATCACCTTTGCCAAATGAAGACATTTCCAAACATAAATCCTCTAAACCCACTGTAGAATATTCTTTAGAATATGCAATTTGATTTCCGCCTAAGAATCTTTTCTTCTCGATTATCGCTTCAAACCCAGCTGATAAATCAATTTTTGCACCATAATATAGATGCTCTAAATGGCCTGAGGGCATAATTCTAAAACAATAACTGCTATCTTTTGTATCCAATACAAATAATTCATTGTCTCTTCTAATCATATTACTCCTTCCTGCCCAAAATATAATTAATTGCTTTGTTTCAGTTTTTTAATATCATTTAATTCTATTTTGATTTGTTCTATATTATCTTCTGAAAGCTTATAATTCTTTCGGAAATATAGCACCGATATATATAGACCTATTATAGGTACTATAATCATTAACACTCTCATACCAAGTAATGTTTCATTACTTTGCAGACTTAAATCTGGATTTAATTTAATAATATCAAGCCCAATACCAGCTATTAATGCTGAAATAGCTGAAGCTAATTTTACAACAAAAGTTTGCATTGAAAATATTACACTTTCACTTCTTTGCTTCGTTTTCAACTCACCATAATCAACAGTATCTGCCAAGAATATTGTAGTCAATACTGTAGCTAATCCAAAACCAAAGTAAATAATTACAGCCGCTAGGCAAAGTAAAATTATATTAGTTATATGTAATGTACCTAAAAGGAATAATAATCCATACCCTATTATTGAGATAATAATTGATACTGAAAATATTTTCATTCGATCCCACTTTTTCCTTAGGATTGGAAGTAGCGTCATGGATAATATCTGTGTTGCACCACCAACAATGCCAAACAGACCAAATAATGCTCCATCTCCTATATCATATTTAAAAAAATAAATAGCTAAATTAGATGTAAGATAAATAGAAGCATTAAACATAACAATTGTTACAACTACAATAAGTGCTTGATCATTTTTTAATAAAGCTGAAAACATTTCTTTAATAGTGGGTGATTTCTCTGCGGGTTTAACTTTCTCTTTCACATTTATAACAGTGATTAAAGTTGATATAATAAAGAACACTGCAATTATTCCTGCAAAAACCTTGAATCCCTGTCTTTCATCAATACCAAGCATAGGAACAACAAGCATTGTAAGCGCTGTAGGAATTGCAAACCCTAACCCTGCACAACTTCTTGCTATAACTGAAATGTTTTCTCTGTCTTTTACATTCTGCGAAATTGCTGGGATCATTGACCAATATGGTATATCCATTAATGTATAGGTAATTCCCCATAAAACATAAGTTATCGATATATAAATAAGAAGTGGCGTTCCTACAAGACTTCTTGGAACTGCATACATTCCAAATAGACATATAGCACTTAGCACCGTTCCAATTAAAATCCAAGGTCGAAACTTTCCAAATCTAGTATTTGTTTTTTCTACAACAATTCCCATAAACGGATCATTTATTGCGTCAAAAATTCGTGCCGCCATAAATAATATTCCTATGAAAGTTGCACTTATCCCCAAAACTGTATTATAATAATATAATAAAAATCCTGATACTATAGAATACACCATATCCTTACCGATAGCACCTACGCCATAAGATACTTTC
>DUQY01000246.1 GCA_012837565.1 Bacteroidales bacterium
AAACATATCCAAAACAAATTCCTTCTATTGGTCCTTCTTGCCCTTTTAATGTATATTGGGATACTTTATCAGAACATGGAAGTATGGAGGATTGGCTTTATATTATTAATGATCAAGAAACATTAGATAGATATGTTAACATGCAAGACAACACTGGAAATTGCCAAATCAATTTCACTGATAATACTGTACTTTTAGCATATACTTGGACAAGAAATCTAAATCCTTCCGAAGTAAAAGATACTCTTTGGAAACTTTCTCCAAATGAATTTCGTTGGGAAATAACTTATAACTATGTTGTAGTTCAACCTTCAATTGGAAAAAGTGCAAATTTGATAGTTATTCCAAAACTTGCTGATTCTGCATTAGTATCTTTATATGTATTGGACAATGGTGTTCCTCATCCATAAAATTATAAGGATTTGTAAACGTTAATAAACGTTATATATTAAGAATTACAAAGGATATGATTTTTACTCTACTCCCATTAACTCAAACTCCAAACCAAAGAAGGAGTAGGAATTTATAAAGTAATGAAGACTTAAACCAAAAGAGATTTTTCTCTCTACTATGACATATTTAGTGCCATAACATTTGGTTTTTAAGATAATACTATGAGAATTTTATTTACAATTCTCCAAAACTAAACAAGGTGTGTATATTAATTAACCCCCTTGTATTTTATATAACATCATTAAATGAGAAAAAATAAACTCAAAAAGAGTAATTTAAGAATCATTAACATATAAAAAGCTTAATCAAGCCAAACATTTCGTTTTACGGCGTAAAACATGTTGTAATAGGCTGGAAAACGAAAACCATGATTTTCTATTGTTAAATTTATTAACAAATTGCTGTTGTAACTATTCAGATTTTTAATAATAGAATTTCATTTGTTTTCTCTGTGTTTTCTAATTTATCATTATATTTGCAGGTAGTTTAACTCTTAGAATTTAATTTTATGGAAAATAAATTAGCAGCTTCAGAATTAGTTTTAGCTCCCGACGGAAGTCTCTATCATATTCATTTAAAACCTCATCAATTAGCAGATAATATAATTTTAGTTGGAGACCCAAACCGTGTTGATATGGTTTCAAAGCACTTCGACGAAATTGACTTTAAAGTAAGCAATAGGGAGATAACAGCACATACAGGATCATTTAACGGAATAGGTGTTACAGCCATTTCAACAGGTATGGGTGTTGATAATATCGATATTGTACTAACTGAACTTGATGCTTGCGCCAATATAAACCTTGAGACAAGAGAGGTAAATCCTAAACATAGAAAACTAAACCTAATACGCCTTGGGACAACAGGCTCATTGCAAGAAGATATTCCTTGCGGGGCATATATTGCTTCAAAATACGTTATTGGAATAGATGGTATAATGTATTTCTATAATAATAAAGAAGGAGTATTGGACAAAGACCTAAGCGATAGCTTTATTTCCTTTATGAATTGGGATAATTCCCTACCAAGACCTTATGGTGGAATATCATCAGACTCACTTTTCTCAAAAATAGCCTACGATATGGTATCAGGAATCACCGTAACCTCACCAGGCTTCTACGGGCCACAGGGCAGAGAAATAAGAGTACCCTTAGCCTTTCCTCAAATCAACGATAAGCTATCCGATTTCAAATACAAAGATTATAAAATCACAAACTACGAAATGGAAACCTCAGCACTCTATGCCTTAGCAAAGAACCTCGGACATAATAGCCTTACTATTTGTATTGTTATTGCAAATAGGATGAGAGGGGAATTTGTAGAAAATTATCATAATGAAATGGATGCTCTTATTCATTTAACACTCAAAAGGCTTTGTAAATAAGAATTTATTATTTATTTTTGCTGAAACTTTCTTATAGAACATTATAATTAACCTAAGAATATTCGCTATGTTCAAGATTACCTCTCATCCTATCCTCGATATTCCAGAGGATAATATCATTGTATTTAAGTTTAATGGCGTTGAAGTAAAAGGACAAAAAGGTTTTACCATTGCCGCTGCCCTTCACCAAGCTGGTTTCCCTGTTCATTCTCATTCTACTAGCGGAAGGAAACGTTCGTTGGAATGTGGTATTGGGAAATGTGGTGCCTGCGAAATGCTAGTTGACGGTATCGTAAGAAGAATATGCGTTACCAAAGTTGACGGAGTTAAAGAAGTTAGGGAAATTCCTAAAGACTTTATTTCGGAAAAGGTTATAGAACCACAAAAAGAAAACAAGATATATAAGACTGATGTTCTTATTATTGGTGCTGGACCTGCTGGACTTGCGGTTAGGGAAGATCTGAATCGTTTTGAAATAAATAATATTGTTGTTGACTCTAATGATAAGATAGGAGGTCAGTTTAATATGCAGACCCACCAGTTCTTCTTCTTTGAAAGGGAAAAGAAATTTGGAGGTATGCGAGGTTTCGATATAGCTAATACATTAGCAGGCGAGTCGAATGAAGGAATATTCCTAAACTCTTCTGTTTGGGATATCTTAAAAGGAAATAGAATTGGAGTTAAGAACACTCTTAGTTGTGAAGTTTACTATATCGATTGCCAACACTTAGTTATTGCAACAGGTGCCGTTCCTTTTATGCCTGTTTTTAAGAATGATGACTTGCCAGGGGTTTATTCCGCTGCCGTTGTTCAAAAAATGATGAATACAGAGCTAACCCTTTTGGGGAGGAACATATTAACCGTTGGGGCTGGCAATATTGGATACTTAACTTCCTACCAAGCAGTTCAGGCAGGAGCAAATATTGTAGCAATTCTTGAAGCCATGCCTAACGAAGGAGGTTTCCCTGTTCAAGCAAATAGAGTTAGGCGTTTGGGTATTCCTATCCTAACTTCAACTATGCTACTGGAAGCAATACCTAACGATGATGGCACAGGAGTTAAGGGAGCTATTATTGCAGACTGCAAGAATTTTGAACCAATTGCAGGCACAGAAAGAATTATTGAAGGGATTGATATTATTAATGTTTGCACTGGACTAATTCCTGACAACCAACTCTTAATTAAAGGTAATATCCTATTTGGGAAGAACTGTCATGGGGTTGGGGACTCAACAAGAATTGGAGAAGGAACCTCTGCTGTGCTAAGGGGAAAGCAATGTGCTTATGAGATTGCTCAAATGATGAAAGTGAGGGTTAATTATGATGATTATCTTCAAGTATCTAAGAGTTATATTGAGTCGCAACAACACCCTATTAGAGTATTAGAAAAACCTTATACCCCATATCAGGAAAGAATGGATAAGCGTGGCTTTGTTCGTTTGGAGTGTTTGTATGGTTTTGCTTGCAATCCTTGTCAGTTTGCATGCCAATTTGGAGCCATAACCAAGAGTTCAACCTCTGTTGTGCCTGAAATAGATTATAGCAAATGCATTGGCTGTATGGAATGTATTAATCAGTGTCCAGGCTTAGCTATCTTTGGATATAATACAAAGAAAAAAGAGGTTTACCTCCCTTTTGAATATGAAGCAAGAGAAGGATTTGCAGTTATATTAGTTGATAATGATGGAAAAAAAGTTGCAGAGGGAAGAATTCATAAGATAAAAGAAAATACCAATAAGACTTCTGTTGCAAGGATAAAGGTAAATAGTGATGATGAAAACCCAATTGACGACAAGACTTTATTAGAAATAAAAGGCTTTATCATGCCCTCTAAGTTTCCAAAGCAATTAGAATTTTCTCCTTCCAAAGATATAGATGAAAAAACCTATGTCTGCCACTGCGAAGATGTGACAATAGAAAAACTATTAGAACAAATTGGAGATAGAAAAGTAATATCTATTAATGAATTAAAGCATACCACAAGACTGGGAATGGGAGATTGTAGGGGTAATCGCTGCGTGCCAAGAGCAAGGCAAATACTCCGTTCTTATGGTATTGAAGTTACGGATGAAGCAACCCCAAGAGCTCCGCTATCTCTTCAACTTTCGTTTGGTGAGATAAGAAACGATGACAAGAAAGAAGTTTTCATTACTCCTAATCTAAAGAAAGTTGAAGTAAAAAGCCTTATTGCAGGCGGAGGAATTGGAGGTAGCTCATTGTTTAGATATATGGCAGAAGAGAATTTTGACCCTATACTTCTTAATTACGAATTAGGAGCATCATGGCGTAATATTGCTGGTGGACGTCCTGCCTTTTCCAATCCAGAACTAGCAGATATTGCAAAGCATAACCATGAATTATTTATAGAACTCCAAAACCTATCTAATATAGACTATTATTCCACAAGATACGTAAACCTTGCCCACGATGAAGCCTCTTATATAGGCTTGGAAAAAGCGATGCAGTGGTCCGATGCCTATATGGTAGAACCTAAGGACTTCCAAAAAGAAATATCACCTTATTTTAATAAGAATAATAAAGACTATATTGCAGCCCAAATAACAAATGAGTGTTGGCAAGCAACCCCTGGAAAAACAATTGACCTCCTAAGATTGATTGGAACAAAGAAAGGTGGCAAGGTTATTGAGGGAACTAAACTTGTTGAGCTAAGAAAAGAAGGAAAAACTTATCATGCACTTGCAAAAACCAAAGACAACGAATATATTGAGTATATAACCGATGTATTTATTAATGCTATGGGACCTGAGGCAGGGAAATTTGCCAAACAATTAGGGATAGAAATAGGACTTTACCCAGTCAAACACCAAGCCTTTATCACAAAACGTTTGCCAATGCTAGGAAAAGACGGTAATATCTTAGATATGGTAATTGACCGCCGACACTATAAAGGCTTCTCTTCAATATATGGACAACAACTACACGAAACAGGACAGATAATAGGCTGTGCATCCCCAATGTTTGACCCACAAGAAGCATCACAAGAACTCAAGGTAACATCCATTGAATTCTTAGAAATAGCATCTGAAATATTCTCAAACTGGATACCAGAACTAAAGAACGTAAGCTTCCAAGCTGTTTGGTCGGGCTACTACACAGAGCCTCGTTACATAGTAGATCCAGAATTAGGACTATTTGTAGGAATGAGAGGTCACGGCTTTATGCTTTCCCAATACATAGCAAAACTATATGTTGATAAACTCTTAGGAAAAGAAACCCCAACCTATTTCGACAAACTAAAACTAAAAGGCGAAGGAATAGCAGAAACCGCACTTAAATAATGGTTAACTGTTAATGATTAATGGTTAATCTTTAATTTAATATCAACTTATGGACATTTCCAATATCTTGTCCATAAACAAAAACAAGTATTCAGTAAAATGAATCCTCGTTTCTTGTTTATTTGTTTCCTCCAACATTATGCCAAGTTAAAAACTTTTACCCACTCGATCCGTTAAAGAGCCAAAATAGAGGAAAGCAGAATATTATTCGACCTTCTCTATAAATTATTTTAATTATCAATGTCTTTCGATTTTTTATCGGTAGTATCCCAAAAAGTGTGTA
>DUQY01000247.1 GCA_012837565.1 Bacteroidales bacterium
AATACCACATCCTTTTATCTCAGACTTAGATTTACTGTACAAAAAATTCTCCAAAATATATTTCTTCTATTGCCTGGGTCAAAAGAAGTGTGGATATACGAGATTGGATCGTCTCTGCTAGTTTGCTTTGGGCATCTGATCTGGTCATGTTTTCATAAGATTGATCCCTAAGAGATTGAATTATTTCATCTCGTACAAGCATTTCTTTCTCTTGGAATTGTTTTGAAATGTTTTTAAAATCTTTACTTTTTTTGTTAATACCAAACCCTACTGTCACCTTAATAACGTGATTCTTATTTGAATCCTCTTCTGATGTAAGATTTGTAGTAATAGATTCAGTTAATTGAAAAATTTGTATATCTTTTGGATTATATACCGCTTGTCCTTCTTTGGTTGGATCTATGCTTCCCAATATCTTTGGAACAAGATAAAATCCCCCAGCTGCCATCCCTACAAACAATACAACAATTGCTACAATAACAAAAGCTTTGAATTTGTTGTCCATCATTTTCTCCCTTTACTTATCTATTAGGCTCGCTTATAATTTTTATTTCTACACGCCTATTAGCAGCCCTGCCTTCATCTGATTCATTCGGTCCTATAGGCACATGTTGACCAAATCCTTCAGTAGATATTTGACTTGGATTAAAGCTCATTTCTTCAATATAAAACTTTGCTACTGCAATAGCTCTAGCAGCCGACAGTTCCCAATTGCTTGGAAATTGAGTAGTATTAATTGGCACATTATCCGTATGTCCTTCAAAGCCAAGGCGCAGTTGGGGATTTTTTAAATATCCTGCTAACATAATCCCTACTTTATCAAGAACAGGTATAGCACCTGGTTTAAGATTGGCTTTGCCTGTGTCAAATAATAATATATCATCAAACTTTATTGATATGTATTCTCCATTACTTCCTACTTCCAACTTCTGATCTAAATCATGCTTTATAAAATATTCTCTTATTTCTTCTGCCATTTCTTCAATTGCTTTGCGATTACCTTGATCTTCTAGTTCATTATCCACAGAGTCAATAGGGGGGGGATCAATATCTGGATATTGGTTCATACCATTTCCTAGTAATATTTGGCTTTCAAGAATTGTTTCCCCATCTAAAATCCCTTCTCCACCAGCAAAAGAGCTAACAAATGCTTTATACTTTTCAACGTCGATTGTGGACATTGAAAATAATAATACGAAAAACACAAGTAATAATGTCATCATATCGCCATATGTATTCATAAATGCCGGGGCACCTTTTTTAGCTTCTTCCTCTTGCTTTGGGCGCATTACTCCTCACCTTCCTCACTATCAACTGCTCCTGCTAATTCGTTACGCAAAGTAGGTGATAAAAATGCCTTTAACTTTTCTTCAATAATTCTTGGGTTTTCACCAGCTTGAATAGAAAGCAGTCCTTCAATCATTACTTCTTTGAGTAAAACTTCTTCGCTACTTTGTAGCTTTAATTTGTTAGCAATAGGATTTGCAATAAAGTTAGCTAGTACACTTCCGTATAATGTGGTAATTAGTGCAACAGCCATAGCAGGTCCTAAAGTTGCTGGGTCATTTAGTTGATCAAGCATAGCAATCAATCCTATTAATGTCCCAATCATCCCCCATGATGGACCTTGATCTGCAAGTGTACTCCAAAATCCTTGGTTTTCCCTATGTCTACCTTCTACAAATGCTAGTTCCGTCTCTAAAATACTACGGACGAGTTCAGGGTCTGTACCGTCAACAATTAAAAGAATTCCTTTTTTTAAAAACTCATCTTCCATTGTCTGGGCCATTTCTTCCAGTGCTAATAATCCTTCTTTTCTTGCCATAAATGCCAAATCAATAATCTGTTTAATGACAGTACCTGGGTTTAAATTTTGTATTTTGAAAGCTAATTTAGCTGTTTTCATCGAGCTTATGAATTTTTGCAATGGGTAAGAAATTAGCATAGATGCAAAAGCCCCTCCAAAGGTAATCATTATTGATGGGAGACTCCAAAACAAAATCAGTCTTCCTCCCATTAAAATAGATGCAACCATAAATACTATACCAGCTATTAATCCGGTCAGCGTAGCAATATCCACTACTTTCACCTCACTAAAACTATATTAGGGATAAAATTCTTTGCTTATACTTAATAATTTTATCAACCATTTCCTCTTTTGTTTCCAAGACAACAAGTTTTCGACCTGTTGTCATGGAAATTATTGTATCTGGTGTTTCTTCAATCATCTCTAT
>DUQY01000248.1 GCA_012837565.1 Bacteroidales bacterium
AAGCATAATGGTTGTAATATCTCCAATTGGCGACCAAGCACCACCTGAGTTTGCTGCAAGAATTACCATGCCGGCAAAGAACCAGCGGTCATGTTTGTCATCAATTAGTTTTCTAAGCAAAGCAACCATTACAATTGCAGTGGTAAGATTGTCGAGCACTGCTGACATAAAGAAAGTAAGAATACTAATTACCCATAAAAGTTTTCTTTTATTTTTTGTAGTAATCTTATCAGTAATAATTCTAAATCCTTCGTGTCTGTCAACAATTTCTACAATTGTCATTGCGCCTAAAAGGAAGAAAAGTATTTCTGAAATTTCTCCAAGGTGGTGAATTAAGGCTGCAGAGTTGTCTGAATTAGGACCCATTAATGCAAAGACAGCCCAAATTATTGCAGCAAGCAAAAGAGCGGTTGCAGTTTTGTTTATTTTTATAGGATGCTCTAGCGCAATAAGCGTGTAGCCTACTATAAATATAACAATCATCAATATAAAATAACTCATAATGTTTTGGTTTAGTATTTAATATTTATTTAATAAATTGAATTAGCGTTTACCTTTATGTTTTTGTTGATTTTGTCTTTGCTCCATAACAGCCCTGTTTTGTTTTTCCAAAGCCTCAACCCTTGCTTGCCATTTCGATTTCTTAATTGGTTTGTTTTGGTTTGCTTTTAGTTTTGCAAGAACCTTTCCTTCGTTAATTGTTCTTCCAATAACCCAAACCTGTAGGAATGTGAAACAAAGAGAAACAAAGTAATAATAGTTAAGTGCTGCAGAATATTTATTTAGAACAAATAGCATCATAAGTGGCATAAGATACATCATGTACTTCATTCCTGGCATTTGATTTGTTCCTGCTTGTTGTTTCATTGTCATTCTGGTATAGAACAGCTGAGCAACAGTCATCAGTAAACAGAAAAGACTAACATTAGAGCCATAGAATGGTATCTCGAAAGGAAGAGTGAAGATTGAGTCGTAGCTTGAAAGGTCATCAGCCCATAGGAAGGACTTTTGCCTAAGTTCAATTGAGGCAGGGAAGAAACGAAACATCGCAATAAGAATAGGGAACTGAAGTAGCATCGGAAGGCATCCTGCCATGGGGTTAATGCCTGCCCGTTTATAGAGTGCCATCGTTTCCTTCTGTTTCTCCATCGCCTGCTCCTTCTTTGGATATTTATCTGTAATTGCTTTGATTTGAGGTTGTAATACTCTCATTTTTGCAGATGAAGAGTAAGATTTGTATGCAAGAGGGAAGAGAACTATTTTAACCATTACAGTCAGAACAAGGATAACAATACCCATATTCCAACCAAAATTACTTAGGAAGTCAAAAATAGGAATAATTGCAAAACGGTTAACCCACTGCATAAGAAAGAAACCCCAACCAAGTGGAATGATTTCTTCCATGTGAATATTATAATCGCTTACTACTGCGTATTTATTAGGTCCATAGAATAAATCCATAGAAACTTCACTCTTTAGTTCATCTCCTTCAAAAGGGATTGTAAGAAGGGATTTCATTGAACGAAGGTAAGAGGTATCGCTTGCAGGTCGGTTTTCTTTTACAGTTTGCATTGTTGCAGCAGTAAAAGGAGCGTTATTTGCTATAATTGATGCTGAAAAGAATTGTTGTTTATAAGAAACCCATTTGATTGGAATTCCATTCTCATCTTTCTTATCATCAACTCCATTTTCTTTTAAGTATTCAACCTCATCCTTTAATAGGTAGTAGATTGAAGAATTCTTCACCTCAACAGAAGCGTCTTTTTCTTGAGATCTTAAATCAGCATCCCAAACCATTTCAACTGAACTTTGGTCTGAAATAATCCCTTTTAAATTATTAAAAACAACATTATAACCTACCCTATAATCATCTCCTCTAATAACATAACGAAACTCCAATGCCCCATTATGAAGAGAGTCTGCAACCTTAGCCTTAAAAACTAAAACAAGTGAATCACCTGCCTTAACTGTTGGTATTGGTTGAGTTATTGGTTTATTATTAATGGTTGGTTCAAAGTAAAGTTCTTCGGTTCTAACAATATTTTGTCCTACTGTTAGGTTAAGTCCGTATGTGTTCTTGTCAAAAAGAATTACTGGCGTTTTGTCGTATGATAAATACTCCTTTAAGGTAACTTGTTCAACAATTGCTCCAAGTGAAGAGAATTTAATTTCAAATAATTCATTAGATATGCTTATTTCTTCTTTTTCACCATCTGCACAAGCAGCAAATGCACCGTATTCTGAGAACCTTGCTGAATCTTGAACCAAATCAGGGTTGCCCTCAGAGGATGCCTGAGCAATAGAATCTCTTATTTGTTCTACTTTTGCCTCTAAGGCTATGTTTTCTTGAACTCTTATTATTGAATCTTGTTTGGCTTTCATTGCCACTCTTTCTTCTTCAGAGGGAGCGGTCAAAACCGCATAACCTATGAAAACTGCGAAAATAAGTACTAATCCAATAATTGTATTCCTGTCTAACATCTTTATTCTATTTTTTGAAATTAAAGTTGCAAAGATAAGAAACATAATTATTAGTTATCAGAATTACTTGAAAAAATTTGGTCATTCCATTTATTGTTCGTTCTTTTGCAAACAATAAATAAGACCGTATATGCAAGAGAAAACTAAACTAAGTAAGGAAGAAAAAAAACTAGCTCGGTTTGCAAAATCAATGGGACATCCAACCAGACTAATCATACTATCATTCTTAGCAAAGCAAGAGAGCTGCTATTTTGGAGAAATTCACGACGAGCTTCCAATTGCCAAAGCCACCGTATCGCAACACCTAAAAGAATTGAAAGATGCAGGTCTTATACAAGGAGAAACAGAGCCTCCTAAGGTTAGGTATTGCATTAACAAAAAGAATTGGGAAATAGCAAAGACTTGTTTTGTCGATTTCTTTGCAGATCTGAAAGATAATAAGGATTGTTCTTAAACAAAAAAACAAGATAATTGTATTATAAATTACATAGAAATAATAATATACGAACTATATTTGCAAACATAATATTTAGAATTAGATTATGAAAAAAGCATTAATCATTACATTATTCTTACTTAGCATTTCAACAATTAGTTTTGCCCAACAAATTAAGGGAAAGGTTGTTGACAAAGAAACCAATAAAGGTATTTCATTTGCAAATGTTGGAATTGAGGGCACATCCATAGGAACAACTACTGACGAAAAAGGATTCTTCTCTCTAAAGAAAACAAATCAGGATAGCTTGTTTATTGAGGTTAGTTTTATTGGTTATCATAAATCTAAAAAGTATATAGATAAAGAAAGGCAGTATATTGAATTTGAATTGGAAAAAGAGGCTACTGAGTTAAGTGCTGTGAATGTTGTTGAGAAAAGATCTGGCACAACCCTAAACACAGAAGACGTAGGCTTTAGTCAGTATGTTTCTGCCGAGGGAATAAAAAGACTGGCTTGCTGTTCTTTGGCAGAGAGTTTTGAAAACAACGCAGCAGTTGATGTTGGCTTTACCGATGCCGTAACAGGAGCAAAACAAATTCAGATGTTAGGCTTAGCAGGCATTTATAGTCAGATATTAATTGAGAACCAACCCTCCATTCGTATGCTTTCCACAACCTATGGACTTAATTATATTCCCGGTCCTTGGCTAGATGGTATAAGCATTTCAAAAGGGACTTCCTCGGTTACTCATGGCTATGAAAGCATAACAGGTCAAATCAATATTGATGTAAAGAAACCTGAAAGAAAAGAAAGGTTTTATTTCGAATACTTCACCAATGACTTCCTTAAACAAGAAATAAACATTAATTCTTCATATAGGATAAATAAATACTTAGAGTCTATTATTCTTGCCCATGCAGAGTCAACCTTTATTAAGACTGATAGGAACAACGACAACTTCCTCGATGTTCCTCTTTCTAACCTATTCATTGCATCGAATCGTTATTTCTTAAACTACGAGGACAAAATCAAAAGCAGGTTTGGAGTAGATGTATTATATGAAGACAGAATAGGGGGAGATAAACTTTTCGACAAGGACAACTACCATAGCTCAAGCAATTTCTACGGTGCAGTGCTAAACACAAGAAGGATACAATTATTTGAAAACACTGGCTTCTTAGTTAATAGCGACAAGAATAGCAGCATTGGACTTAATTCCAACTTTGTATATCATGAACTTAAATCTAAGTTTGGTCAAAGGACTTATAACCCAAAACAAGTAAGTGGCAACCTTGCATTGATTTTTAATTCAGAGCTTTGGAATGATAAGAATAAAATAAGCATTGGAACAAATGCAAACTATGATAACCTAAAGGAAGAGCTAGCAAAGAAGGATTATGTTAGTGGAGAGCATCAAGAAAAAGAAGAAATTGTTTTAGGTGGCTTTGCTGAATATACTTTTAGCGACAAAAAGCATTGGACATTTATTACTGGCATAAGAGCCGACTACAATATGTTCTTCAAACAAACAATCATAACTCCTCGCCTTCATGCAAAATACTCCCCATGGGAAAACTCCGCATTTAGAGTCTCATTAGGAAGAGGACTACATAGCTCAAATATCTTACCAGAAAACATTAGCCTCCTTGCCTCTTCTCGCAAACTAATATTTGATGAAAAGCTAAGACTAGAGGATGCATGGAACTACGGCATTTCCTATTCGCAGATATTGTTTTTTGAAGATGATAGGTCTGTTTCTTTTTCTCTAGACTTTCATAGAACAGACTTTCAGAACAGAGTAATTGTTGACCTAGAACAAAATGTAACAGAGGCTCATTTCTATAACTTAGAGGGAGAATCATTTGCAAATAGCTTTCAGGCAGAACTAACAGCAAGTCTTTTTGAAGGGTTTGAAACAACGCTTGCTTATGTTTTTAGTGATTCAAAGGTAACAATAGGAGGCCAGCTAATTGATATGCCACTAACCCCAAAGCACAAAGGACTATTAGCATTACATTATACAACAAGATACGAAAGATGGAAATTCTCGTTCACAACCCAATACCATGGACAAACAAGACTTCCTAACACATCAACCAACCCTCCACTTTATCGACTACCAAACAAAAGCCCTCAATACTTTATTTTACACGCACAAATAACACATAAGTTTGAGAATATAGAAATATACGTTGGTTGCGAAAACATCTTGAACTACAAACAAAAGAATCCAATCATTAGTGCTAACGATCCTTTTGGGTCTTATTTCGATTCCTCAATCATATATGCACCAATAATAGGTAGACAATTCAACCTAGGACTTCGATTAACGATTAAATAAATTAGAAACAATAATAACATATAATTTATAAGACTATGAAAAGAATAACATTATTAGTATTTGCAATGCTTATTGGCTTAGTAAGTTTTGCACAAAACGAGAAAAAAGATCTTCTTGAAATCTATTATTTTCACCGCACAGAAAGATGTCTAACATGCAATGCAATTGAGGATGGGGTTCGTTCTGCCCTAAATTCCTATAAAAAAGAAATATCAAAAGGTGAATTAATATTTAAGAGTATAAACATTGAAGAGGATGTAGATAACCAAATTGTAAAGGATTACGAAATAGAATCACCTACTCTTTTATTTATTTATAACAAGAAAGGAGAAAGGAAATTTATTGACTTAACCGATGATGCATTCTCTTACGCAAGACCTAACCCATCAAAATTTAAGAAAGTATTGAAGGGAAAGATTAACGACTTTTTTAGATAAAAACCACTAAAATAAAGGAATAAACTTTTAGAATCAAGAAGTAAATTTTTATCTTCAAGAAACATTTTGCTAAGATGTACATCTTAGCTTACTCTGATGTACATCTTAGCGTCTTGAGATGTACATCTTAGCACGCTAAGATGTACATCTCAGCAAAATGAAACAAAGAAAGAGAAATTTAATGCAAGAGTTTAAGAAATTTATACAGCATATCAAACAAGTGATTCCTTAAACCAAAACATTCAAATGTCTGCTATTGTCCTGCAAATGACGACTATAAAAAGAAAGCCCCACTATTTAATAAAAAAATAATGGGGCTTTAGTTTTTAAAATAAGCTTATAGATTTATCAATCTTGCTTCTCAGATATTTGTTGGAAGAAAGAGAAATTAACTTTACCGTAATTTCTTTGTTCTAAGAAAAGAGGATGTTCTTTAAAGGAGTGCTCTTTTGCGTGTTCTAGGATAAATAATCCGCCTGGTTTAACGAAACTTTTCATAACCAAGCTTGGTATTATGTCAAACTGCTTTAGGTCGTAGGGAGGGTCTGCAAAAACCACATCAAAGCTCATTTGAGAACGACCTAAGAATATGAAGGCATCGTTTCTTAGGGCAAAAAGATTGTCTATACCAAGTTCCTTCGAAGACTTCTTAATAAAGTCTATGCAACGTTGGTCTTGGTCAACAGAGGTTACTTGTTTAGCTCCTCGAGAAATAAACTCAAAACTAATTGAGCCTGTTCCTGCAAAAATATCAAGCACATCTATTTCTTCAAAGTCTATTTTGTTTCTTAGGATATTGAAAAGGCTTTCCCTTGCAAGGTCGGTTGTAGGTCTAACAGGAAGATTAGTTGGTGTCTTCAATCTTCTTCCTCTTAAATCACCAGCAATAATTCTCATTGTATTATTTTACTAAGGTAAGGAAATACTTCTGAAGGTCTATGCCATCAAATTCGCAACCTACTCTAATACTTTCCATTGGGTTTGCAAAAGAAACGTCTTTAATGTATTTGCTTAGTATTTGTTTTTCTTGAGCCGAAAACTCATCTCCTGTTATTAGGAGAGTGATTTCAGAGGTATCAATATTTAGTTGATCAAAAGCAAATAGAATATGATATACCATGTCGCTTTCAGTTACATAGTCAAAACTATTACTAAAAGTAAACTGCATACCTTTAAATACAATTAAATCAAAGGATTTGCCTCTCTTATAAAGAACTGCGGTATTACTTGAAAGCTTTGAGATATCAAAACCATATTCTGCCATTACTTGATGTTGTGGTACGAATTTAGCTTTTGGCATTAATATCTTTATTCCAGAGTGTTGATACATCTTGGTTGCAAATACAAGAACTGCATCTAATTTTTCAGAAACACTTTCCAAAACAGCATCAGAACCATTTAAAAGAGCAACACTGCGTATATATTCTTTGGTCTTTGTATTATCATATAGCTTATATGGTACAAAAACATTCTTGCTTGCTTGGATAATAACTCTAATATTATTAAAATTGAATAATCTAATGTCAATTGAATTGAAACAATTCTTCATTTTTGACATAACAGATGTTATTCCACAAGACAAATCTGTTTTAAATTCACCCAATGCTTTTAGATTATAGCTATTATCGATCAAAGAAAAGTAAAACCCATCAGAATTAATACAAATGCACAAGTCTGTATCTTGTGCATTAATATTATCATCTGCTTTTATGAAATTTTCTAACTTAAAGTTATCCATATTATATTGTTATTCCCAGTTCCCGTCAGTGATAGGTTGATTTATATCTCCAACTTTCCATCCCGGATAGCGATCCTTACCAACGATTTCAGCCTTTCTATTTACCACGTCTTGTTCTTTCATTCCAGTTGTGTAAGTTTCAATGTCAGCACTTGCTTCAAAGGTTGCAACCATAACACCTCCTCTATCAATAATATCAGACTTAAGAACAAATATTTTACCATCTGAATAAGGAATAAACTTAAGATTCTTAATATCTTTCTTAGGAGTTCTAATAAGATTTTCCTCAATTAATTTCTCAAGAGGGTTAACCATTACGGTATCTCTTGAAACAATTCCTGCTTTAATAGCCTGAGCCTCTGTTAATGAATCTGGAACAACACCGTATTTCTTAACCATTATGGTTTTTCCTGTTTCAACGAATGTCAATAAAGAGTCAATGTCACTGCAATATCTGCCGTTTGTACCTTTAAAGGCTTCTTGCATTGCTCTAATATCTTTTAATTTATTAATTACTTCTGTAGAACGTTTGTTATATTCATCATCAAATTTTACTGGTCTCATGATGCTTGAATATAATACAAATCCTAGTATAACTATACCTACAATAAGTACTATTGAAATAATGTTTCTGGTTTTCATCTTTATTGTTATATTTTATGTTTACTTAAATATCTATTTTACTTGTTTGCAAATTTATAATATTTCATTGAATAAGTCATGCTTTTGGGCTTAATATTTTATTTATTTTGTTCGACATGATGCAAAACCACATCTATATCAGCCTTTTGCATAAGAATCTTTGATAGTTTTTCAGCAAAATATACCGAGCGGTGCTGTCCTCCTGTGCAGCCAAAGCATATCATAAGGTTAGAAAACTTCCTTTCAACGTACTTATCAACACTTTGGGTGGTTATATTCAAAACATTATCGAAGAACAATCTTGCATCCTCTTCCTTCTCTAAGAAGTCTATAACTTCCTTATCCATGCCAGTTAAGGTCTTATACTCCTCATATCTGCCTGGATTATGAATTGCTCTACAATCGAAAACAAATCCGCCACCATTTCCTGAAATATCGTGAGGATATCCTTTCTTATAAGAGAAGCTCTTAATGGTTACTAATAGCTTTTTGGTAGAAACCTCCACTAGTTTCTTTGAAGAAAACATATTTTGAAATACTCTATGTAGCTCTGGAAGTTTTATATTAAGAGTAATATTATCTTCTAACCATTTTAAATTCGCTAATGCAAAAGGAATACTTTTTAGGAAATGTTCTTTCCTCTCAAAATACCCTCTAAAGCCATAAGCACCCATTGCCTGCATAATTCTAATATATACATAGGCATAGAAAATATCCTTAAATTCTTTCTCCTCAACCTCAGCATAGTTTTTTAGTTCAGAAACATATAAATTTAGTAGCTCTTCTCTAAATTCAGGACTTAAATCTGCCTTAGCATCAAAAAGTAAAGAAGCTAAATCATATTGTAAAGCTCCTTTTCTTCCTCCTTGAAAGTCTATGAAATAAGGCTTATTGTCAAAAACCATTATGTTCCTTGACTGAAAGTCTCGATAAAGGAAATAAGAACAATCGGTTGAGAGAAGATAGCTTGTTAGAGTTTTGAAGTCATTTTCTAAATCTTGCTCATCAAATGGAATATTGGATAGTTTAAGAAAATAATATTTGAAATAGCTAAGATCCCAAGCAATTGATTGCTGGTCAAAAGCCTTTCGAGGATAAGCATTTGAATAGTCAAAACCTTTTCCTGCCTTAATCTGAATCTTAGGCAATTCTCCAATAACCTTATAGTATATATCCTTTATATCAGAAAAAGAAACCTCTCCCTTTTTCTCATTTTCTAACATATCATAAAGAGTTATATTACCTAAGTCCTCTAAGAGGTAAATACCATTATCAATGTCCTTTGAATAAATCTTAGGCACATCAACACCTTTTTCAATTAGCTGTGAGGCGTAATCCAAGAATGCTAAATTCTCTTTTAAGTCTTCGTTATAAGCAGCTAGACAGGTAAAGCCACTACACTTACAGCGAAAATACTCCCTGGAAGACCCATGAGCTGCAATTGGCGTTATTTGCTCTAATTCACAAGAGAAGGTTTTATTAAATAAGTTTTTAATCTTTAAATTCATCAATCAAAATTTCAGCGTAAATAATGTCTAAGGGGTTAGTAATCTTAATATTCTCTCTGTTACCCTCAACCAAATTAATCTTATAACCAAGTTTTTCTACCACTGAGGCATCATCGGTGAAAGCCTTATCGAAAGGCTGTGAATATGCTTTTTTCAATATCTTTGAGTCAAAACACTGAGGAGTTTGAACAAGGAAAACATCATCCCTATTGAATGTGGAGCTAGAGTAATTAGAATTATCTTTTTTACCTAACCTTATTGTTTCAACAGGATTAATTGCGGGAATGGCATTGCCTAATTCTTCTGCCATAAGCATAGAATTTCTCACAACCTCCAAACTAACAAAGGGTCTTACCCCATCGTGAACTCCAATAATAGCATCTTGATCACAAATGGCATCAATACCATTCTTAACAGAAAAGAATCTTTCCTCTCCTGCCTCAACAACCTTATGCTCTATCTCGAAGCCATATTCACTAATAAGTAATTGCCAATAGTCTTTAAATTCTTTTGGCAATACAAGTATAATATTAATGTCGGCTATTGCCAGTTTAATCTTTTCAATGGTTCTTATTAAGATAGGTTTGCCACCGATGGGAAGAAATTGTTTTGGAATTTCAGAGCCAAAACGCAAGCCCTTCCCACCAGCAACAACTATCATATAAAAAGACTTAGATGATAAACATTGCATCACCATAGGTCAAGAATTTATACTTTTCAGCAATAGCTTGTTGGTATGCTTCCATAATTAGATCATAACCACCAAAAGCGGCAGCAATCATTAGCATTGAAGACAATGGTGGATGAAAGTTAGAAATCATGCAATTAGGTGCACCAAACTCATAAGGAGGGAAGATAAACTTATTACTCCAACCATCGAAAGGAACTATATCCTTTGAAATTGTAGTTGCAGTTTCCATAGCCTTCATTGTTGTAGTACCAACACAGCAAATTCTTTTCTCCCTACGTCTTGCTAAATTTATAATATCTGCATTTTCTTGATTAACGTGCATTTCTTCGGAATCCATCTTGTGCTTGGTTAAGTCCTCAACCTCAATTGGCCTGAAATTACCTAACCCACTGTGAAGTGTCATATAAGCAAACTCACAGCCCTTAATCTCAAGACGCTTAAGAAGTTGTTTTGAGAAATGGAAGCCAGCAGTTGGAGCCACAACAGCCCCTTCGTTTCTTGCATAAATTGTTTGATATCTATCTTTGTCCTCTGGCATAAGCTCACGAATCCTCAATAAATCATCAGGAATTGGCGTATTGCCTAATTTATGAAGCACTTTGTGAAATTCTTCGTGCGAACCGTCATATAAAAATCTAAGAGTTCTACCTCTTGAAGTAGTGTTGTCGATAACCTCAGCCACTAGCTCATCATTTTCTCCAAAATAAAGCTTGTTTCCAATTCTTATCTTACGAGCAGGGTCAACTAAAATGTCCCATAAACGAGTCTCTGGGTTAATTTCACGAAGAAGGAAGACCTCAATTCTTGCATTTGTTTTTTCTTTTGTGCCAAACAAACGAGCAGGGAAAACTTTTGTGTCATTGAACACAAACAAATCATGTTCATCAAAGTAATCGATGATGTCCGGAAACATCTTATGTTCGATTGTTTTCTTCTGCCTATCGATAATCATTAAGCGAGAAGCATCACGATTATCATTAGGTTTGGAAGCAATAAGTTCTTTAGGTAAATTGTATTTAAACTGGGATAGTTTCATATATTATATACGTTTATTAATTTTCAAAGCATAAAAAGCA
>DUQY01000249.1 GCA_012837565.1 Bacteroidales bacterium
AGAAATAGTTTTGGATAATGCAAATTTATTATAAAGAAAATGAAATTTGAACAAAGAGTTAGAGATTTGAATCAAAGAAAGAATTTGCTGAATCGCTGTTTTAAAAAATTAAAACGAAGATTCAGTATGCAAATGATGTGCATCTTTCATAGCAAATGATGCACATCTTTCGGGGTGAAAGATGTGCATCATTTTATTTTGGGATATTTGATTGGAGTTTTAGTATTATGACCTTAAAGAACTTAACTTTACTATTTTGATTATGCAAATATACGAAAAAATTCTTTATCGGGCAATAGCTTTTTTAAAAGAAAAAAAGAGGTAACCCCGTAATTGGGATTACCTCTTAAAAAAAGAAAATTATTACTAATCTATTTCTCTTATTTTGCTGGATCCATTGCCTCTGGCTTTAGGTTTACTCTTACATATTCGTCATGTTTCAAGTATTTCTTTGCCATTTCTTTTACATCTTCAACTGTGATTGCGTTTACAGCTGCTTTGTATTCGTCAAGGTTGGTAAGTTCGAAGTCATACCAAATTGAACCTTTGATTGCTGATGTCCAGTAACCGTTCTTTTCTTGTTGGGTTTCTCTTGCTCTAATCAATTGTTCTTTTACTTTTGCAAGGTCTACTTCTGTTGGTCCCTCTGCTATTATCTTGTCAAATACCTTCCATGTTGCATTTGCTAAATTGTCTGCATTTTCTGGGTCGCATGAGTAATATGCAAATAATGATGCCTCTGCTTTTGGATATTTATCATAGCTTAATTGGAATGATGGTGAGTAGGTTCCTCCCATTTCTTCACGAATTGTTTCAGTTAATTTTATGCTACAAATATCGCCAAGTATTCTTGTTGCCATTCTTTCTTTTGTATTCCAATCGAAACTGTTGTTTACAGCTATTACCATTGCTCCCTTATTGTCTTGTCCTTTATAAACTGTTTTGTTTACAACTCCTTTAGCAAATGGAGAGTCTTTATCTAACCATTTTTCGTTTCTATTCTTAGATGGAATTGAACCAATGTATTTTTCGATTAATGGAATAGTTTTATCGATATCGATGTTTCCTACGAATGTGAAGGTAAAGTCAGAAGCATCTGAGAAACGTTCACGGAATATCTTATGCATTTCGTCGATATTCATTTGCTTAAGTTGAGCCTCTGTTGGGATAACAATTGTTCTCTTATCGTTTGGCTTCATTGCTTTTAGCATTTGTATTTGGAATTCAAATTCTGGCATATTCTTCAACATCTTGATTTGATTTTCCATCTTAGAGATTTCAGTTGCTAATACGTCCTTATCTTTTCTTGGAGCTTCAAAGAACATATATAGGTATTGTAATAGTATTTCAAAGTCTGCTGGTGATGAGCTTCCTGAGAATCCTTCTTCAAGTTCTGAGATTGATGGTACTATTCCAACTGTTTTTCCTTTTAAGAATTTCATCAATTGAGAGTTATCATAGTTACCAATACCTGATGCATCGATAATTCCTGCTGCATAATTAGCATTGATTAGCTTATTATCAGGGTAAAGCGATGTTCCACCAGGACTCCAAGCACTAAGAATAATTTCGTCGTTCTTGAAGTTTGTAGCCTTAAGGATTACCTTTGCTCCATTGCTAAGAGTTAGCTCTGTATAGTCAAATTTCTTGTTTTCTTCTTTCTTAACTACCTTACCTGCTTTTGGTTCTTTTACAAGGAATGGCTCAGTTTTTACATTATCAACATAAGGTTTTGTTTTTGCTTTCTTTACCTTATTGATTACCTTCAAAACATCTTTTTCAGTAGGTACTTTAACGTCTTTGCTCTCTGGCATAGTCATTACTAACACGAAGTTTTCTTCTGTTATCCATTGTTTAGCAAGTGCATTTACTTCTTCAAGTGTAATATCCTCAACTAATTCCTTAGCCCATTTGTTTTCTATTCTTGCACCTGGTGCTGGAGTTCCTTCAAGGAAGTGGTCAACATATTCTGATGCAAAACGAGAACTTTCTGTCTTTGACTCTTCTTTTGCCATTCTGTCGTATTGTGTTAGGATAGATTCTTTTGCTCTGTCAAGCTCTGTTTGAACAAATCCATGTTGTAATACTCTTTGGTTCTCCATCATCATTAACTCTAAAGACTCAAGCGTTTTTCCGTCTTTAGCTGAGATAGAGTTATAGTAAGCATGAGTAGGACGGGCTAAGAATTCTGTATATCCAGCGTATGCTCCCATAAATGGACAATCTTTCTTTTCAGATAAGTCTCTTAATCTTGAGTTAATCATATCAGAATAAAGGCTATATACTAAGTAACGAGTACGGTAATCTCCAATAGTTTTTACTTCAAATGCTGGGTGTTTATAGAAATATTGTATTGAATTACCTGTTGCTTCCTTGTCTGTTGCAATAGCAATAAGTGGTTCTTTGTTATCAGGAATAGTAATAGTAGGTCTTGAGAATGGGGTACTTGGAGCATCATCTATTCCAAAATAATCTATGATTTGTTGTTCCATTTCATCAGCATCGAAATCCCCTACAACAATTACTGCCATATTTTCGGGACGATACCATTTCTTATAGAATCCTCTAATTGTTTCGTGTTTGAAGTTTTCAAGGTTTTCTAAAGTACCAATAGGAAGACGTTCTGCATAAAGAGAACCTTTTAACATTGTTGGCCAAGTCTTAGCTCTAAGGCGGTCTTGAGCTCCTTGTCCTGTACGCCATTCCTCAATGATTACTCCTCTTTCCTTGTCAATTTCCTTACCAGTCATTAACATACCAGATGCCCAACCATCAAGAATCTTTAATCCCATGCTAAACAATTCCTTCTTGTCAGTAGGAAGAGTTACCATATACACTGTTTGGTCGAAACCTGTGTATGCATTGATTTGGCGTCCAAATACTATACCCTCTTTCTCAAGAGCATCTATCATTTCGTTTCCTGGATAATGTTTTGTTCCATTGAAACCCATATGTTCAGTAAAGTGAGCTAAACCTACTTCTTCTGGAGTTTCAAGTACAGAACCTGCATTTACAGCGATTTGAAACTCTGCTCTGTTTTCAGGTTTTCTGTTTGCTTTTACATAGTATGTAAGTCCATTAGCAAGTGTGCCGGTACGTACTTTACCATCTAATTTTATTTCCTCATTCAGGTTGATAGCTTTCTTTGAAGCTCCTAATCCCATTTGAGCAAATCCTGTAGTAGCTATTGATAAACACAATGCTATTACTAAGAAAATTCTACTTTTCATTGTTTTACTGTTATTAAGTGAATAATTATTTATTGTTGTTTTATTTGTATTATATCTTTTTTTCATTCTCTTCTGCATTATCAAATTCTAATATATCTCCCGGTTGGCACTCTAAGGCTTCACATATTGCCTCTAAGGTTGAGAAACGAATTGCTCTTGCCTTTCCAGTCTTAAGTATGGATAGATTTGCAGGAGTGAGGTCAACCTTTTGGGCTAACTCACCAAGGCCTATCTTCCTCTTTGCCATCATCACATCTAAATTAACTATAATTCCCATATCTTTATTTCCTTTCACCACCTTATACTGTTAAGTCGTTTTCTTCTTGAATTGTAATTCCTCTTCTAATAATTTCAATTAAGGACATAAATAATAAGCCAATAAAGATATAGTCCCATGATATTGAACTAAGGCCTAATATTGGATTAATTTTAAATCCTGGTATTGAAAAATAATTCGAAAGAAAATGATAATCAGAAAAATAAATAATTAGCTCTATTATTGGCATTACCATAAAACCATAGGCAATAAATTGGAATCTTTTAATATTATTCTTATTGAAAAGATTATGCTGTACCACCTTCCTATCTTCCTTTAAGCTCCTAATTATACTTTTCAATATCTTGCTTGCTTGAAAGAAAACAAAGATTATGAAAAACAAATTAAGGTTAAGGGCTGTAAGGAAAATTAATTTATAGATTATTGGAATTTGATTTAGGTCATCACCTTTTATAGAAATTATCATTTCATATCTATCTACAAATGATGAAACGCTTATATTTTCCTTTTGAGAGTTAATAACAAAGTCTTTTGTTATTGTTTTTTCAATTGGAGATACAAGAGCAGGTATTACTCCAAATAAAGATTTAGAATAAGGAGAAGATATATTAAATACTACGAGAAAAATAAAAAAAGCTAACAGTATCGACATAAGCACAATTGCTGAGTCGAATCCTATCTTAACTGCTTTTAAAAATTTCATATTCGTATTTGGTCTCATATTTCTCTTTTCATTTGTCATTTAACGAAGCAAAGTAACAATATATTTTCCGAACAAACAAATTATATATCGAAAAACGATATATATTATTTGCTTTAAGATAAATAAAGATCGATTAAACCTTCTGGAGCCTTGATATATATTATTTTAGCTTCTCTGTCAACTTTTTGAATAATTTGGTCAACAACAGGCATTAATATCTCTTTTTCTTTAAAAGCAATGGAAAAAAGAGGCTGTGCAGGGTATTCGACGATTGAATTAATGATTCCAATATCTCCTTTTTCCTCATCAATTATCTTGAAACCTATTACTTCGTGAAAATAAAACTTATTACCATCGAGCTTAGGAAGTAAATCTAAAGGTAGGAATAGTTTTTTGGTTATTAGCTTAAGGCTATCCTCCTCATTCATGTTTTCAAACCTTACAACAGCCCTATTCCCATTTAATCTTAATGCTTCAATGGGGTAAAGAATTAACCGATTGCTTATTTCAATATAAACTCCATCTAACTCAGAATACTCCTGAGGTTCATCTACATCAAAAAAAAGGACTAACTCTCCTTTATAAGAAAATGGCTTTACAACTAAGCCTAAGTAAAAACAATCTTTAACATCCATATTGCAAAGGTATATATAAAAAGTAAATAAATGCAAAAAGACCGATTCTAATTAAAGAATACGGTCTTTGCAATCATTATGAAGAATATCTTATAAATAAATTATTCTGCTTTTGGTTCTTCAACCTCAGTAGGGGTTTCTGTTTCTGGTTGAGCTTCAGCCACAGGCTCAGCTACAACTTCCTCAACAGGTGCTGGAGTTTCTGCTGCAAGTTTTTCAGCTGCTGCTGCTTCTCTTGCTAATCTCTCAGCTTCTCTTTCAGCTCTTATAGCATCATCTGCCTCTTTACGTCTTGCATTGATACCTTCTTGACGTTTTGCATTTACTTCAATTTCTTGAGCTAATGCATTCTTTGCGTCAGATTTCTTATTATTTCTCTTTTCTTCTGCCTTTGCTGAAATTTTGTTTTCTTTTTCTGCCACCCAAGCATTGAATTTAGTATCTGCAATTTCTTGAGTAATTGCACCTTTTTCAACTCCAATTTGAAGGTGACGCTTAATCATAACTCCTTTATAAGAAAGGATAGATCTTGCTGTATCTGATGGTTGAGCACCATTCTTTAACCATTGACATGCTTTTTCGATATCAATATCGATTGTTGCAGGAATGGTAACTGGGTTATAACTTCCAATTTTTTCAATAAACTTTCCATCACGTGCTGCACGAGCATCCGCAATAACGATATGATAGAAAGGTTTACCCTTCTTACCAAAACGTTGTAATCTGATTTTTACTGCCATAATAGCTTTTAATTAATTGTTTTTTAATTATTCAAGGTTGCAAAGATACACGTTTTATTTTAAAGAAAAAGAATTCTATTGAAAAAAACTTATCTAAGACCTATAAACATGGTTATTTTCATTAAAACAACCATTCTTCTTCAATATCCCAATTCTTTCTAATAGTAATTGTTTTATTGAAATAAATTATCTCTTCAGGTAAGGTTCTGTTATGATAATCACCATGATCCCATTTCTTATTATGGTTTTTGTCGATAATCATTCTTAGCTTATAACTCCCTTCCTTAAGGTATTTGAATACGTTTTTCTCTTCACTTTCTAAATACTTTGTCTTTATTTCTTTTCCTAAGGGATCTTCAAGAATTAAAATATAACTTGAATTTCGAGAGCTAGTATCCTTTATTGTGATAAAGAAATTTCCATAATCCGATTCATTATCAATAATAAGGTTAAAAATTAACGAATCATTGACTTGACCTAATCTGTTTTTAATTTGTCCTTGCGGAATTCTTATCTTCTGACTAGAACCTTGCTCCAATACTTCTACTATTTCTAAGAAAAGAGGTGAAGAAGCTGATGGCTTGAAGTGAATTGTGCTTGTATCTTTTGGTGTAATCCTATATGCTTCTATTATTTGAGTTGTGTCTTCGATTGGGAAAGGCATCTCAATTAAGAATTTTGAAAAGAAAGCCTGGCTTTGACTAGGTGATATAAAAGTAAACGTATCCTTTGTTTTTTCTTTACCTCTTTTAGTGTAATGTTGCTCTACGTCTTCCTTTAATCCAATATCTTTAATGACCATTTTGATGGAGTCGAAAGGCTGATTTAAACTCCAAACATCAACAGTATCTTTATTAATGCTGTATTTCACTAATAGGTTCTTATCTTCTTTACCTGTGAAGTTTGGATAAGTGAAGTTTAATTGAAGACTATCGGTTGTGGGGTTAGAAAAACTAAATTGAAGCCTATATTTGGACAGAATTGTTATAGAATTAAGATTTATAAGAGTATCTTTTGTCTCGTAGAAATACAATGTATTATTGGACTTTACTGGAAGCTTAGTCAAAGTGTCTATTCCATAAATTGTCGACTCAACCCTTTCATTGCTAAAAGCTATCCCCTCAGTGCTTAAATCATATAATAGGTTTTGATTTTTATCTTCTAACGCAAATATCTGATAGTTTCCAGTTGCTATATTGCGAAATATATAATTCCCACTACTGTCTGTTCTTGTTAAGTAGTTTGGCTTTTCAAATTTTGCAACAGAATCATTGTCTGACTTATATAGCATTACATATTTATTTGCAACAGGCTTATAAGTATATGCATCTATTACTTTCCCTTTATATTCATTTGTGTCGATAAAGGGTCCTGTTGAAAAGCTATAAGAAAAGTTATTAAGTTTATTTCCCTCTGTATAATCAACTATTGAATTCCCAAAATCGAATATATATGTTGTATTGTCAAATAGAGTATCTGTCCAAGTCACACGAAGCGTTTTGAGATGAGCTTTGATTGTAGGCTTATCTTTTAATGGAGGAGATATTATTAACTCTTCCGAAGTATTTGCCAATACAATATGCTCATCGAACTTAATTTCAAATTCATTTCCTTTAAAATAAGTAGAGTTAGGATTTGGCTTTGCTTCCTTCAGCTTAGGAGGAGTTTTATCATAAGCACCACCTGATGGACTACCTATTTTAGCACAGGAAATTAGAGTCTGAGTAATTATAATTAAAAGAATAATTACAGAAACTCTTATAAAACAAACTTGCTTAATGTGATTTAGTTTCATAGAAAAACAACTTTATTGTATCTTATGCCCTTTGTTTAACCACCTCATACATTAACACTCCTGCAGCAACAGAAACGTTTAAAGACTCTATGCTCCCTTTCATTGGAATTTTTATGTTCCCGTCACAAAGCTTTATTATTTCTGGAGAAACACCTGTATCTTCTGCACCCATAACAATCATAACGCTTTCTGTTAGATCTATGTCGGTATAAAGCTCTGCTCCTTTTTCTGTTGATGCATAAACCTTTATTCCCAATTCTTTTGCAATATTAATTGTTGTTTTAAGGTTTGCTTCCCTACAAATTGGAACAGTAAGTAATGCACCAGCAGATGTTTTAATTGCATCTTCGTTAATTTGAGCAGAGCCATGTTGAGGAATAACAATTGCGTTTACCCCTGAACATTCTGCACTTCTTGAAATTGCTCCTAAGTTTCTTACGTCAGTAACCCTATCGAGCATAAAAACAAATATCTTTTCTCCTAGTTCAAGTAAGTCTGTTACTACTTTCTCAAATTCAAAATACTTAATCATTGGCATAAGAGCAACCACTCCTTGATGGTTATTTCTTGTCAGCCTATCAAGTTTTTCAACTGGAACATATTGTATTATAATATTTTTACCTCTTAAAGCATCTTTCAGCTCTTCCAGCAAACCTCCTCTTAATGATGATTGTATAAAAACCTTCTCTATATCAATGTCGTTTCTTAATGCCTCAATAACTGGTCTTATTCCGTAAAGTAATTGCGATTCTTTCATGTTTTGTATTTTATTATGTCTCTGTTTTAAAATGGTTTATTTATATTATATGTTGTGTTAGCTTAGAATTAATCCGTCTTTTATTAATAATTCCCTATCGCTCATTCTTGCTAATTCTTCATTATGAGTTACTATTAGAAAGGTTTTCTTGTATATATCTCTTAGTTTAAAAAACAAATTATGTAGCTCTTTTGCATTTTGGCTATCAAGATTTCCTGAAGGCTCGTCGGCTAAGATGATTGAAGGGTCATTAATTAATGCCCTTGCAACGGCTACTCTTTGCTGTTCTCCTCCTGAAAGCTCCGATGGTTTATGTTTCATCCTATCTCTTAATTGTAATATATCAAAAAACTTTTCAGCTTCTATCATAGCTTCTTTTTTCGTTTTCCCTGCAATAAAAGCTGGTATACATACATTTTCAATTGCAGAAAACTCTGCTAAAAGATTATGAAACTGATATACAAAGCCAATTTCTTTATTTCTAAATGCAGCTAATTGTTTATCGCTAAGACTACAAACATCAACTCCTTTAATAAAAACCTCGCCACTATTAGGCTTGTCAAGAGTACCTATTATATGTAGTAGGGTCGACTTCCCTGCTCCAGAGGCTCCAACAATTGAAACTATCTCAGAGGCTCCAACCTCCATATTAATTCCTTTTAGAATTTCTAAGCTTTGGTAGGATTTAAAGATGTTCTTGACTTGAATCATATTATCTATCTATATTTTTTTTGTTAAACATTATATAACCGTAGTTAACGGAAATAGTGAAAGGATTATTAGCTTTTGAATCATCTCTTTGATGATAACCTGCAGTTATACTTAATGGGCCTAAGAGTGTTTCAAAAACTAATGCAGAACTAAATATTAGATACACCTTTCCAAAAAAGTCTTTATGATAGCTTGGCAAATTGTTTTCAATAGTAATTATTTGTGATACTGGCGCGTAAATATTAGCATTCAATTTAAATGACGCATCAATCCTATAAAAATTAAATTTAAATATATTCTCAATTCCTGCTGCTAAATATTGGTTTGCTCTATATTCAGGCATAAACTGAGTAAAGGTTTCTAAGGTCGGTGAGTAAAACCCTGCATTCAATAGTGAAGAGTTGTAGTTTGAGAAAAGATTTTGAAAAGAATAGAATATATCTGCATTCCATCCAATAGTCATGTATTTATGTATATCTATATATACTTTATTCCTTAAGGCAAACTGCAACCAACTATGATTTTTTGTCTTAGGGACTGAAGATGAAAAAGTGTTGCCAGGAGAAAATTCTTCTACCCCATTAATTAATTGTATTTGCATTTTAGAATAAACTCCAGAGGTTGGTGATTGAGATTTGTTTAGAGTTGAAAACGTTCTAGTTAACCCAGTTGCTATGTGGGAGAAAGTAGTTCTATCGGAAGTATCGTAAATAGTAGAGTACTTAACATTAAAATAATTATTTTTAACCAAACCATATCCAATATTAAACTCTAATTTATCTTTTACCCCTAAAGGTATTCCTGTGAAAATTTGAATATTATTCTCTCTCTGAACAATGTAATTAAGTGGTGAAAAATCGAAGAAGTTAGTTTTTAAATTATAATAACTCCATTTGTTAGCATTAAACTCTATTCTTGTATAGAAAGGTAAACGGGTTGGATGGACTATCTTAACCCCTGCCATAAAAGAAGTATAATACCTTCCTAAATAAACATTAGACTTGAAAAGCCAAGCACTACCCTTAATCATATTATACTCTGCACCAAGATATAGATGTGAAATTGGATTTGAAGAAAGACATCCCCCAATCTCTGTTCTAAGGTTTTCTTGAGTTTTTACATTTACGTTTAAGACATAGGAATTGGAAAAGTTGTTATAATAAATATATGGGTTAATAGTTTTTATGTTATTGTCGAAACACAGAGCAAAATAGTTCTGTTTCAACCTCTCTGAAAAAATAGAATCACTTACATTTATCATTAAAGCATTTTCAAAATACTTCTTCTGTGACAAAGTAACACCCTCAATAATAGCATTCTTTATCTCTAATGGAGGCTTCCTGTCATTAAATACTTTTCTTTTAAGTGAAATTTCATCCTGAGATATTGAATCCACTAGAAAATCTCTTATTTTAGATATTTTCTCCAATGCAGATTTATAACCAATCTTATAGGTTTCTTGCATTCTGTCAAATTGAAGTATTCCAAAATCACTTAAATCTGGCTCAATCAAAACTCCATTTCCACAAACAACATCATAATCAGTTTCTTTTGAAAAGATGTTTTGAATATAAGAGACAACATCTCCTTCATTAGGTGGAGGGTAATTAGCCGCAATTTTAACTCCAATAATTATATCTGGATTGTAGATATCATGCATTTCCTTTGCAGGGAAGTTATTATACATTCCCCCATCAAACATAATTTTACCATCAATAGTGATTGGTGCAAAAAACAGAGGGAAAGTCATAGATGCTCTAACGGCTTGACCTAAATTACCTTTTCGCCTAATACTTGCCCTATTATCTGTTATGTCAGAAGTGATGCATAGGAATGGAACAAATAAACTGTCAAAATTATTTTTTGAAATAGCAGAAGCTCCAGCAAATATCTCCATAAAAGCATAATCCATTTGAATTGGATTAACAACTGAACTAGGTAATTGGAAACGAAATTTATTTTTTGTGTCGAAAGAAAACGAAATCAAAGAAGGACTATCATCTTTTTCCTTATAGAAAAATGCAGCACTCATATCAACCCTTCCCGACAACCAAAGTTGAAAATCCTCTGAAAGGAATAAATTCATCATTTGCTCAACGGTGTATCCAGAAGCATAAAGTGCACCAACAATAGCTCCAACAGATGTTCCAGATATGTAATCTATTGGAATATTATTGTCTTCCAAAGCCTTAATTGCACCAACATGAGCTAGCCCCCTTGCACCTCCTCCACTCAATACCAAACCAACCTTTTGAACTCTTTGAGCAAAAGATGCGGTTGATAGTAGAATAAATAAAAATGCAAGAAGGCTGATTTTTCTCATATTAAATTTTAGATTTTGTCTAAAGCCTTATTTAAATCTCTAATAATATCATCAACATTCTCTATTCCTATTGAAAGGCGAACTAGTCCTTCACCAATTCCTGCATTATCACGAGCTTCTTTTGTCATTTTTGAGTGTGTCATTGAAGCAG
Organism: Bacteroidales bacterium; assembly: GCA_012837565.1. GTDB lineage: Bacteria > Bacteroidota > Bacteroidia > Bacteroidales > P3 > UBA10566. The sequence continues at coordinate 11,323 of DUQY01000249.1, forward strand.
GGTGTTGAATAAGAGACTCAATACCACCTAAAGAAACAGCTAAGATAAGCATCTCAACATTGTTCATAAGAGTTCTACCTGCGTCAAGTCCTCCTTTTACTCCAAAACTAATCATAGTTCCTGGTCCTCTCATTTGTTTTCTAACCAAATCCTTTTGAGCAAATGATTTTAGTCCTGGATATTTTATCCATTCAATTTTTGGATGATTTTCAAGGAATTCAGCAACTTTCATTGCATTTTCTTGAGCTCTATCTACTCTAATTCCAAGAGTTTTAAGTCCACGAATAACCAAATAAGCTTGGTGAGGATCCATATTACAGCCCATATTCACCATCATTGTTCTTAGTTTATCGTAGATTTGTTTGTCTTTTCCAATAATTACACCACCAACAATATCAGCGTGTCCATTAATAAATTTAGTTATTGAATGAAGAACAGCATCAGCTCCTAAATCAATAGGGTTTTGAAGATAAGGTGAGCAAAAAGTATTGTCTACAACTAAAACAGCACCTATTGAATGAGCTATTTCAGCACAAGCCTTGATATCAGTTATATCCATTGTAGGATTAGCTGGTGTTTCAATATATATTAACTTAGTATTAGGACGAATTTCTTTTTTAATGTTTTCTATATCAGCAGTATTAACATACGATGACTGAACTCCAAAACGTGAAAAATGTTGTTCCATAAGCACTCTTGAAGGCCCATAAACAGCAGCAGAACTAATCATATGGTCACCTGCATTAAGCAAGGCCATATAAACCGTTGACACGGCAGCCATACCTGAAGAAACAGCAACAGCATCATAACCATGTTCCAAAACAGCAATCTGACGTTCCAGAGCTTTAATTGTTGGGTTACCTATCCTGGTGTAGATATAACCATCTTTTGTTCCTGCAAAACATTCAGCCCCATCTTCTGCACTTTCGAAAGAAAAAGTAGAGGTTTGGTAAATAGGCACTGTAGCACTTCCATATTCGTCATGGTGACCGCTATAATGAACTAACTGTGAATTGAAACCGTAATCTTTTGGATCCTTCATATAATTTTGTATTTTAAGTTGAGTAATCTACAAAAGTACAATAATTTCTTAAAACAAAGAAAAAAAGCCCTTTTTGTTGTTTAATTCAGTATTAAGCTATAATTTTGCACACTATTAATTAGTTGTAATTTAAATACGAATATAAATGAGACCTAACTTTACAAACATTGACTTCGGAAATAATCAGACTGATAATTCTGAAGAATGGAAAAAATTAGAACATAGAGAAAAAGATTGGGTAACACCAGAACAAATACCCGTTAAGTCAATCTACAACCCACAAGACTTGCAAGGGATGGAACACCTTAACTATGCAGCAGGTGTAGCTCCTTTCCTTCGTGGACCATATTCAACAATGTATGTTATGAGACCTTGGACAATACGTCAGTATGCAGGTTTCTCAACAGCAGAAGAATCAAACGCTTTTTACAGAAGAAATATAGCAGCAGGACAAAAGGGACTATCAGTTGCTTTTGACCTTGCAACACATAGAGGATATGACTCAGACCACGAAAGAGTTGTTGGAGACGTTGGTAAGGCAGGAGTTGCAGTGGATTCAATCCTAGATATGAAAATCCTTTTCGACCAAATTCCATTAGAAAAGATGTCTGTTTCGATGACAATGAACGGTGCAGTACTTCCTATCTTAGCCTTCTACATTGTAGCTGCAGAAGAACAAGGAGCATCTATGGATCAGTTAACAGGAACAATCCAAAACGATATCCTAAAAGAGTTTATGGTTAGAAATACTTACATCTACCCACCAAAACCTTCAATGAAAATTATTGCAGATATCTTTGAATTCACTTCAAAGAATATGCCTAAGTTCAATTCTATATCAATTTCAGGTTACCATATGCAAGAAGCAGGTGCAACATGTGATATTGAAATGGCATATACCCTTGCTGACGGACTAGAATACATTCGTGCAGGCATAAATGCAGGAATGGATGTTGATAAATTCGCACCAAGACTTTCTTTCTTCTGGGCAATTGGAATGAACCATTTTATGGAAATTGCAAAGATGAGAGCAGCAAGAATGATCTGGGCTAAAATCATTAAACAATTTAACCCTAAGAATCCAAAATCACTTGCACTTAGAACCCACTCACAAACCTCAGGCTGGTCACTAACCGAACAAGACCCATTCAATAACGTAGCAAGAACATGTATTGAAGCAACAGCAGCAGTCTTAGGACACACACAATCACTACACACAAACGCACTTGACGAAGCAATTGCACTTCCAACAGACTTCTCAGCACGTATTGCAAGAAACACTCAAATATATCTTCAAGAAGAAACAAGCATCTGTAAATCTGTTGACCCATGGGCAGGATCATATTATGTTGAAAGCCTAACACACGATATAGCACATAGAGCTTGGAAGCTAATTGAAGAGGTTGAAAGCCTTGGAGGCATGGCAGCAGCAATTGAAAGCGGAGTTCCTAAAATGAGAATTGAAGAAGCTTCAGCAAGAAAACAAGCAAGAATTGACTCTAACCGTGATACCATATTAGGTATTAACAAATATAGACTAGAAAAAGAAGACCCTATTGAAACTCTTGAAGTTGATAACTCAGTAGTAAGAGAAGCACAACTAAAACGCCTTGCAGAACTAAAAGCAAACAGAAACGAAGAAGAATGCCAAGCTTCACTTGCAAAACTTTCAGAAGTTGCAGGTTCAGGCAAAGGAAACCTTTTGGAACATGCTATTGATTGTGCAAGAAAACGTGCATCACTTGGAGAAATATCTTCAGCATTAGAAGTACATTACGGACGCTATAAAGCAAAAATTAATCTTATTTCAAACGTGTATAGTTCAGAAACAAAAGATAGTTCAAGCTTCAAGAAAGCAGCAGAACTAGCAGATAAATTTGCAGAAATGCAAGGACGCCGTCCTCGTATTATGGTAGCAAAAATGGGACAAGACGGACATGACCGTGGAGCAAAGGTTGTAGCAACAGGCTATGCAGACATCGGTTTTGATGTTGATATGGGACCACTTTTCCAAACCCCAGCAGAGGCAGCAAAACAAGCAGTTGAAAATGACGTTCACGTGCTTGGAGTAAGCTCACTTGCAGCAGGACACAAGACCTTAGTACCTCAAGTAATTGAAGAACTAAAAAAATTGGGAAGAGAAGATATTATGGTTGTAGTGGGCGGAGTAATTCCTCCACAAGACTATGATTACCTATACAAAGCAGGAGCAGCGGCAATCTTCGGACCAGGATCCATTATTTCGGATTGTGCAAGCAAAATGTTAGAACTTATGATTGAAACTCATAAAAAATAATAGGCTTACCCCTATATAAGAAATACCCTCCTATGAGACGTGATTTATCACGTCTCTTTTTTTTGAATAAAACATTAGATATTACAAACTCTAATCTAAGTATTAAAAAAAAACAAATTCCCATCATAATCTCCTCCTGACTTTGACTAATCTCTTTACCATATTTTGTATTAATCGCCACATAAGATTATTATAGCTTTTTGGGCACATTTTAGGGTCTTGCAAAGTAAAATCACTTATTTTTACTACATGTATGTACGCAGAAAAACAAATATACCCCCTAAGCACTCCCAAATTCAAGTAGTTTTAGGATTACTTGGTAAGTCAATGATGATATACTTACCAACAATACAATGAGCTTTGGCAAGCTTAGAGTGCATTTATTATAATCAAAAGAGTTAAGAGCTAAGACGCAAAATTTCGTTTCCAATCTTCTAATACTATTAATGAAAACAAGCCTGAAAAAGAGACAAAATTAAAACGCTATAACAATTTAATGAAACGCTGTTTTAAAAAAATGAAACGCTGTTTCAAGAAATTAAAACAGCGTTTCATTTAGACCCCTTCTTTTCAAATTTATATCCCACCTTTTTTAATTTATATCAAGCTTTTTTTCACAAAGATCTACTCCTGATTTTGACAAGTTTTTTTACTGTATTTTCAATTAATTGCCATCTAAAATAATTATAACTTCAGACCTAGATTTTGGGTGTCGCATAGTCAAAGTCAGGAAATGCCTGAAATGGAAAAATATTGTCTAATGGGAACTTTTCTTTTTTTGATTTACTTTGTTTTTCCACAAAAAAAATATAAATCACATAGGAAAAAGATAAATTATATAGGGAAACGAGGATAAAAACATTATCTTTGCGAGTTAAACTTAATTGTTTTATTTTTAAAAACAACAGATTATGAAAGAATTTAATACATTTCTAAGAGTGTTATTATTATTAACCCTTTTTCATTTTGGATTATTTGCAGCTCCTGCAGACAAAACTAGAACTTTCAGCAAAACTCAAAAAAATGGTAAAACTATAACATATACATTAAATGGTGATGAATTTATTAGTTGGCTAACATCTGTTGATGGTTATACATTGCTTGAAAACCAAAAACAAGAAATCGTTTATGCAATTAAAA
>DUQY01000250.1 GCA_012837565.1 Bacteroidales bacterium
ACAAAGATAATGCAATAGATATTATTAAGGATTATGATGTAATTATTGACGGTACTGATAATTTCAAAGCAAGATATTTGATTAATGATGTATGTGTTGGATTAGGAAAACCTTTTGTTTATGCTTCAATTGGGGATTATTTTGGGCAGGTATCAGTATTTAATCTAACAGAAAACTCATGCAATTACAGAGACCTATTCCCAGATTATAACACCCGTAAAAACAAAGAAAACACAAATAAAGGAGTAATGGGTGTATTACCCTCAATTGCAGCATCAATACAAACAAATGAAGCTGTAAAGATAATAACAAATACAGGAGATATTTTAAATAATAAAATCCTAACATTTTCAATTCAAACTAATGAATTCCTAACATTGAACCTTAGTTCTAACAAAAAGGCAAGAGAAGAAAGCATTCGAAGATTTAATAATTTAAGATAGAAAACTTAAACAAAGAAAGAAATTCTTGAAATATAGACAATTGATAATTGAATGAAAAAGCCCTAACTTGAATTAAGTTAAGGCTTTTTATTTATGCGGAAAGTGAGGGATTCGAACCCCCGGACCTGTTACAGTCAACGGTTTTCAAGACCGCCGCATTCGACCGCTCTGCCAACTTTCCGATGCAAAGGTACTCCTTTTTTTATAACCTCAAAACATTTGCATACTTTTTTTTATTTTTCTTTGCAGTGCTTTAAAATATTGCTGTCAATTTCAAATATTTATCCTATATTTGCAAGCTCAAAGTAATTTGTAATTAAATCGAAAAACATAATAAAAACAATAGAATAATGGAAAAAAAAGATTTATTAAAGGAAGAAGTGAAGCATATTGATATTAAAAAAATCGATACTACTGATTTGATTAATGCAATGCGTGATATGTCATTTTCATCTCGTGACACTGCTAATGCTACAGATATTTACGACAGAATGATCAACGATAAGGAATGTTCAATCATCTTATCTCTTGCTGGAAGCACATCTGCGGCTGGTTGTATGCAAGTTTATGTTGATATGGTAAACAACAAAATGATTGACGCTGTTGTTGCAACTGGTGCATCTATAATTGATATGGACTTTTTTGAAGCTTTAGGGTTCAAACACTATAAAGGAACTCCTTTTATTGATGATAAACACCTAAGATCAAACTATATTGACAGAATATATGATACTTATATTGATGAGGAGGAGCTACAAAACTGCGACGCAACAATAAAAGTTATTGCAGATAGACTAGAAAAACGTCCTTATTCTTCAAGAGAATTTATTTGGGAGATAGGTAAATGGTTGACAGAGGGCAATAACGCAAAGAAAAAGAACTCTCTAATACAAGCTTGTTACGAAAACAACGTGCCTATCTTCTGCCCGGCATTTAGTGACTGCTCTGCTGGTTTTGGTCTTGTTCTTCACCAAGTTGAAAACCCAGACAAATACCTAACAATCGACTCTGTAAGAGATTTTAAAGAACTAACAGATATTAAGATTGAAGCTGGAACTACAGGTTTATTTATGGTTGGCGGCGGAGTTCCAAAGAATTTTGTTCAAGACACTGTTGTTTGTGCAGAAATACTTGGTTACGATGTTGAAATGCATAAATATGCTGTTCAAATCACCGTTGCTGACTCAAGAGATGGTGCATGTTCTTCTTCAACTCTAAAAGAAGCTTGCTCATGGGGTAAGGTTGACACAGCATACGAGCAAATGGTTTATGCAGAAGCTACAACCGTTGTTCCAATGATGGCGTCTTACATTTACCACAAAGGTGACTGGAAGAAAAGAGAAGCAAAGAATTTTGCTAAAATGTTCTTAAAAAAATAAGAGGTAAATAATAATTTAGCCTTATTTCTGAAGTCCAATAAATTACTTTGCTCGTAGTTTATTGGACTTCTTTTATTGTAATATTCTACGATGATTTGCAAGAAAGAAATAAAGTAGTATTTTTGCAACTGACAATGGTGTCAAACTATTATGTGAAGTTATTTTAATGAATTGTTATAGAGTAGGATTAGATGTTGGTTCAACGACTGCTAAGGTAGTTGTTGTGGATGAGAATGGAGATATTATTTTTTCTAAATACACGAGGCATTGTGCAGATATTTTTAATACCGTAATTTCTATTCTTAAGGATTTGAAGGATAGGTTAAAGGATTCTGAAATTGAATTATCTATTACTGGCTCTGTTGGAATGGGGCTTAGTGAACGCTTCTCTCTTCCTTTTATTCAAGAAGTTACGGCAACAGTTGATGTTGTTAAATTGAAGTTTCCTGATATCTCAACCATTATTGATATAGGTGGTGAGGATGCAAAGGTTGTTTATCTTGATGATAAGGGCAATGCAGACTTGAGAATGAATGGTAATTGTGCTGGTGGAACAGGTGCTTTTATTGATCAGATGACTACTCTCTTAGGAGTGACTATTGAGGAATTGGATAGCTTGGCACAAAAGGCTACAAGGCATCATCAGATAGCTTCAAGATGTGGTGTCTTCTCTAAAACAGATATTCAAAACCTTATAAGTAAGAATGTTGACAAGAAAGAGATAGCTATGTCTGTTTTTCATGCGGTTGCTGTTCAAACTGTGGTGACCCTATCTCATGGAGTTGAAATAAAACCAAAAATTCTTTTCTGTGGTGGTCCCCTTACCTTTATTCCCTCACTTAGAAAGGCGTTTATCAATTATTTAAAGCTAAGAGAAGAAGATACCTTAACCCCTGAAAATGCTAATTTAATACCTGCTTGGGGGGCAGCACTACATGATGAAAACACTTCAAAACATAGGATTGATGAACTCATAAGTTTGTTTGAAAATAGTATAGGTCATGATATAAAAACTACTGATAGGCTCAATCCACTCTTTGACTCTGAAAAAGATTACATAGATTGGAAAGAAGAAAAGAATAGAAACAGGATTGAGAAAGTTAATATTGAAGATATAGAAGGAGATTTATATATAGGGATTGACTCAGGCTCAACTACAACAAAGGTTGTAGCAATTGATGAAGATGAGAGAGTTGTATTTTCTTTCTACTCTCCAAATAGTGGCTCCCCAATTCAAACTGTGAAAGAGGGTTTAGAGAAACTAATTGAAAAGACTAAAAACAAATCAATAAGGATTAAGGGTAGTGCCTCCACAGGTTATGGGGAAGATTTAATAAAAGCTGCTTTCCATCTTGACTGTGGGATTATTGAAACCATTGCTCACTATGCTGCTGCAAAGAAAATAACTCCAGAGGTTAGCTTTGTTCTCGATATTGGTGGGCAAGATATGAAGGCAATGTTTATTGAGAACGGCGTATTAAACAGGATGGAAATCAATGAGGCATGTTCTTCTGGTTGTGGCTCTTTCCTTGAAACGTTTGCAAAGTCTCTTAATCTTAGTATATCTGATTTTGCTTCTGCAGCTTGCAAGGCGGAGTTTCCTTGTGACTTAGGAACTCGATGTACTGTCTTTATGAACTCAAAAATTAAACAAGTACTTAGAGAGAATGCATCAATTGAAGATATAGCAGCAGGTCTCTCCTACTCTGTTGTTAAGAACTGTCTCTATAAGGTTTTGAAAATAAAAAACAAAGAAGAATTAGGGAAAAACATAGTCCTTCAAGGGGGGACGATGAAGAACGATTCGGTTGTTAGAGCTTTTGAACTACTAACTGAATCGAAGGTTTTCAGAAGCAATATCCCTGAACTAATGGGAGCTTATGGATCCGCTATTTATGCAAAAAACTCAATTAAGGGAGGAGGTAGGACTGTTGAAGAATTAATCCTATCATCGGAATATGCAACACAAGAGATACAGTGTAGGGGTTGCGAAAACCATTGCTTGGTTAATAAATATACTTTCACCAATAATAATATCTTCTTCTCAGGTAATAAGTGCGAAAAGATATTTTCAAATGATGGAGAGAAAAAGAAGAAAGGCAAGAATGTTTATATAGATAAGTATAATCTATTATTTAATAGAGAGCAAACAAATAACTATTCTAACTCAATTGTTATTGGTATTCCAAGAGCTTTAAACATATATGAGAACTACCCTTTTTGGCATGAGCTATTTGCTAAGAGCGGTATTTCTACTGTTCTTTCAGATCCTTCAACTTTCACTAACTATGAGCAAGGTATTCATTCTGTTATGTCCGATAATATCTGTTTTCCTGCCAAGCTAACGCATAGCCATATATATGATTTAATAGAAAAAAAGGTTGATAGGATATTTATGCCCTATGTTATCTTTGAAAAAAAGGAGAGTAAGAAGTCAGTAAATAGTTATAACTGCCCAATAGTTTCTGCTTATTCGGATGTGATAAGGAGTGCTATTGATCCAAAAATCCCAATCGACTCTCCGACCATTAATTTTAGAGATGAAAAACTTCTGAAGAAGGGTTGCAAGGAATATCTTCAGACCTTAGGAGTTAATAGTAAGATAATAGATAAAGCAATTGGATTTGCAATTTTGGCACAAGAGAAGTACGCAAAGGAGATTGAAGAAATCAACCATAAGATATATGATAAGAACAAATCAAAGAAGAAACTAACCATTCTACTTGCAGGAAGACCTTACCATACTGACCAACTTGTTCAGCATAAGCTTTCAGATATGATTTCGGATATGGGGGTTGATGTTATTTCCGAGGATATTGTTAGGAGCAAAAACGAAAGCGATTTCCACCAAGCTCACTATATTTCTCAGTGGGCATATATTAATAGGATACTTGAAGCAACTCAGTGGGTGGCAGAGCAAGGTAATCATATTCATCTTGTTCAAATGACTTCCTTTGGGTGCGGTCCTGATGCATTTCTCTTAGATGAGGTTAAGGCTATCTTGAAACGTTATGGCAAGAGCTTAACTATTTTAAAGATTGATGACGTTAGCAATATTGGTTCACTAAAACTCAGGGTGAGGTCTTTGATTGAAAGCATTAAGTATAATGATACTAGAATTCTTAAGCAGACTCCTTTTATTTCAACCAAAACATTTACTAAGAAAGAAGCAAAAAGAAAGATTATTGTTCCTTATTTTACTGATTATGTCTCTCCTATTATGGAAGCATTCTTTAAACCAACAGGCTATGATTTCGAAGTACTTCCTAAAAGTGATAATATATCAGCAGAAGAGGGTTTAAAATATGCTAATAATGAGGTTTGTTATCCTGCAACTCTTATTATTGGAGATATAATAAAAGCACTCAAGACTGGGAAATATGATTTAGACACAACTGCAGTTGCTATTACTCAAACAGGAGGTCAATGTAGAGCTTCAAACTATTTGCCAATGATTAAGAGTTCTATGGTCGAGGCAGGTTTTAAGAATGTTCCTGTTATTTCAGTTGCTTTTGATGGGACTATGAGTCAGGAGCAATCAGGTTTTTCCATTAATTGGATAAAACATATCTCAACTGCTCTTAAGGCAATCCTTTATAGCGATTGTATTTCTAAGTTCTACTATGCTTCATTGGTTAGAGAAAAGGAAATAGGTCAGGCTGAAAAACTAAAGGATTACTATCTTGAAGCAGCAAACTCTCTAATAATTAAGAGGGATAAGAAAGGATTGAAAACGTTACTAAGAAAAGCTGCAATAGATTTCAATAGCATAATAGACGAAGATAAAGTTAATATCCCAAAAGTTGGAATTGTTGGGGAGATATTCCTTAAATTTAATTCCTTTGCTAATAGGGAAGTTTTGGCTTGGCTAACTGATAGAAAAATTGAGGTTATCCCGCCAATGCTAACAGATTTCTTTATCCAAACCTTTGTGAATGATAAGGTGAGAAAGAAAGAAAACCTTACTACAAGCAAGATGCCAGCGTTTGTTATGGATAGCGTTTATAAGTTTGTGAAGAAAGATGTAGATGAATTCAATAAAATAGCATCTGAGTTCAAATATTATATTCCTTTTAACGATATATTTGAAACTGCAAAACACTCAAAAGAAGTTATCTCCCTTTCAGCTCAATTTGGAGAAGGGTGGTTACTTCCTGGTGAAATTGTTTCGTTTGCTAAGGAAGGCGTAAATAATGTTATAAGTCTCCAACCCTTCGGATGTATTGCCAATCATATTATTTCAAAAGGAATTGAAAAGAAGATCAAAACCATATATCCTCAAATGAACCTTCTTTCCTTAGATTTTGATAGTGGAGTTAGCGATGTGAATATTACAAATAGACTTCACTTAATGGTGGATAATATTAAATAAACTAAGAAATGGAAATGAATTCTAGCACCGAATCAATGGATACTCAAATTATTGAAGTAGCTAAACAAATGTTCTTAGAATATGGCTATAAGAATACCAATATGAGTGATATTGCAACTAATATTGGTATTAACAGAACGGCATTACACTATTATTATAATACCAAAGAGAAACTATTCCAAGCAGTTTTTGGAACAATCATCGAAACCTTCCTCCCAAAGATACAAGATATATTGTTGACCGATAAACCTTTTTTTGAAAAAACAGATAAAGTATTGGATATCTATTTTGAGATTTTCTTATCCAGCCCGCATCTACCACGATTTATTATAGGTGAAATAAATAGAGATATTGACCAATTATTATCAGTAGCCTATACTATAGGATTTGGGAACTATATAGATTTGATATCAAAAACAATTCATAATGAAATGGATAAAGGAAATATAAAAAGAATACCCCTACATATAATTTTGATGTCTTTTATTAGTCAGGTAACCTTCCCTTTTATTGCCAAAAACCTAATTGAAGAAGTTTTAAAGTCGGATAATAAGAAATTAGAAGACATTATAGAAAACTGGAAAGAAGTAGTTTTAATGCAGATGAAAGCACTTCTAAAGCCTTAAAAAACTCAAATATTAATCTGAATTTCTCTTTCCTTGTTTCATTTTTATGAATCCCTATTTTAATTTACTGAAACGCCGTTTTAATTTACTGAAACGCCGTTTTAAAAAATTAAAACGGCGTTTCATTTTCCACTCATTTAGGCATGAAAAATCTAAATGTAAAAAGCCAGAATTATTATAGGGTTTCTCCCCAATAATTTGAAATATCTTAGTGAGTAAAAGCAGAAATATTGGTTAGGAACAGCTTGATACTCATAGCTAAAAGAATAATACCAAAGAATTTTCTAAGAATATATATACCAGCCTGACCCAATATTTTTTCAACCAAATAAACCTTTTTTACAACAAAATAAACCAATAGCATATTTAGACCAATAGCAATAATAAGATTTACGGTTGAAACCTCAGCTCTAAGAGAAAGTGTAGTAGTTAAAGTACCTGCTCCGGCAATTAACGGAAAAACCATTGGAACAATTGTAGAATGTCCTTTGGGTCCATCGTTCTTAAAAATCTCAATATTAAAAGTCATTTCTATAGCCAAAGCAAAAAGAATTATTGCACCAGCAATAGCGAAAGAAGCGATATCAACATTAAATATCTTAAGTATACCTTCCCCCAAAAACATAAACAAAACTATCAAACCAAATGAAATCAAAGCGGCTTTGCCTGCATGAACCTTCTTCCCTGTAGAATTCAAATCAATTATTATTGGAATAGAACCTGTAATATCAATAATAGCAAACAAAACCATAAAGGCAGTAAAAATCTGAATGAAATCTATTGTAAAATCAATTGGCATAGTGTAATATTTTATTCTATTTAGAGTTGCAAAGTTACAAATTAATTATTAATGATTAGTGATTAATGATAAATGGTTGATATCTTTTTCTTTGCTTATGATATATTTTTGCATAGCCCTATAATAATTTTGCATCAATTATTTACTAATAAAAGAATCCTTGAATATGAAATTATTTAACTTTGCAATCAGTTTTAAGACAAAGAAGAAAAGTAAAAAGATGCAAAATTTCGCAGCAATAGATTTTGAGACAGCTAACCAACATAGAAGTAGCGTTTGCAGTGTTGGTATTGTTATTGTTAGAAAAGGAGTAATAGTTGATAGATATTATAGTTTTATTCGTCCTGAGCCTAATTTCTACACATATTTCACAACTCAAGTACACGGTTTAACAGATGCTGATACAAATAATGCACCAAGTTTTCCACAAGTTTGGCAAGAAATAACAAAGAAAATTGATAACCTACCCCTTCTTGCCCATAATAGTCCCTTTGATGAGGGTTGCCTAAGAGCCGTTTTCAAATTACATAATATGCCCTACCCAAACTATAAGTTCCACTGCACCTGCCAAGCATCAAGAAGAATATTCAAAGACCTACCAAACCACCAACTCCACACCGTTGCCAAACAATGTGGTTACAACCTAACAAACCACCACCACGCCTTAGCCGACGCAGAAGCTTGTGCAATAATTGGAATGCAGATAATAGAAGAGAAGAATACTATTATCTAATTACACCTTAACTATTAATTTTATTATTCAATCTATCTATGCTTTAGTTCGGCATAATGTTATATTATTTTTGCTCTTATAAAGTAAAACTATATGATATGGGAAAGATAATTTATGATAAGATTTGGAAGGAATGTGAAGGTATTTCTGTGGTAGAATGTATTGAAGAGAAGAAAACGAAAGAGAAGATTCGGTTCTATCAGTTCCTAAGTGGAGAAAATAAATTTATTAATAGGTTGAGGTATGAAAACGTATCTTGCTTTGAAGATGGAACGGCAAGAGTTAAGAATAAAGGTCTTTGGGGTCTGATTGATAATAAGGGCGATGAAGTTATTCCAATAAAATACAAGCAATTTTTTCGTTTGTCCAATAGGTTATTCCAAGTAAGTAGTAATAGTTTGTGGGGAATAATCAATAGTGAAAACAAGGTTATAATTCCTATTATTTATGATTATGTATTCCCTCCAATAAATAGATATTGCGTTATTAAACAAAAGGATAGGTATGGCCTTATTGATATGAATGGAGATATTATTGTGAAAGTAGAATACAATACATATAATGATGTGATAAAATTATTTAGCGATCTTAGTAAATAAAAGCTTCAGGTTTATTAGAAAAGTTCTCTCTAATAAATACCATTGATTAGTCTATATTTCATTTATGAAGAAAAAATATCTTAATTTTCTAAAACAACCATTACCTTTGCAAAAAGTTTTATACCTTTGATGAATATGGATTGGATTATTGATTTATTTACTGAGTTTAGCATTGGACATGCCATAATGTTGATAGCTCTGACTATTACGTTGGGGATATTGCTTGGGAAAATAAAGATAGCTAATATATCTCTGGGGATAACGTGGATACTATTTGCTGGTATTGGTATTAGTCACTTCGGATTAAGAGTAAATCCTGATATATTAAGTTTCACAAAGGAGTTCGGACTTATTTTATTTGTTTATTCTATTGGCTTACAGGTGGGACCAAGTTTCTTTTCTTCCCTAAGGAAAGGAGGCTTAAGGTTAAATATGCTTGCACTTGCAATAGTCTTTCTGGGTGGACTTACTACTTATATAATTCATTTTATTACAAAGACCGACCTTGCAACAATGGTTGGGATATTCTCTGGTGCTGTTACAAGTACCCCAAGTCTTGGTGCTGCACAACAAACTTTCAAAGAAACTTTCGGAACAGAAAATCCAAGTATTGCCTTAGGTTATGCCGTTACTTATCCTCTTGGTGTTGTTGGGGTTATCATTAGTTCTATTTTGATTAAAAACATTCTAAGAATTAAGTTAGAGAAAGAAAAGATTGTTAAAGACGAAGATAATATTCTTGGAAGGGATGCAAGATTATCAATAATTATTAGGAATCAAGGCGTAGTAGGAAGAACTGTTGAAGAAATTATAACCCTTTTTGATAAACCTGTTGTCTTTACAAGGGTTATGCATAGCGACAAAACAGTGGAGGTGGTTACCAATAATACTATTATCCAAGCTGATGATACTTTAAGGGTTGTTGTTGAGAAAACTAATATTGAGGCCCTTCTAATGCTTTTGGGAGAAAGAAGGCAAACGTCGGAGGAGGACTGGGAAACAGAAAACCATGACCTAATATCTAAGAGAATTGTAGTTACTAAGCCTGAGCTTAACGGACAAAAAATAGGCAATCTAAGAATTCGTTCCCTTTATGAAGTAAATATTACGAGGATAAGCCGTTCAGGAATAGAACTTATTGCAACTTATGACCTACAACTTCAAATGGGCGATAGAGTAACTGTTGTTGGAAAAGAAGAGAACATAGATAAGGTAGCACTTCTATTAGGAAATTCTATGAAACGCCTCAACCAACCTAACCTTATGCCAATCTTTCTTGGCATTTTCATTGGTATTATAGTAGGTTCAATCCCTTTAGTATTACCTGGACTAAACCAAACCATTAAGTTAGGACTTGCAGGTGGAACATTAATAGTTGCTATTTTGATGGGAAGATATGGACCGTATTATAAATTAGTTACCTTTGCAACAACAAGTGCTAATATGATGATTAGAGAAATTGGTATAACCTTATTCCTTGCCTCGGTTGGGCTTGCATCTGGCGAAAGTTTTATTCAAACAATAGTTGAGGGGGGATATATATGGATATTCTACGGTTTTATCATTACTCTTGTGCCAACTTTGATTGTAGGAATTTTTGCAAGACTTCGTTATAATATGAGTATATTTGCTATTTGGGGACTTCTTGCTGGCTCATCAACTAATGCATCTGCCTTAGCTTTTGCAAACAATCTTTCTCCTGACGACTCACCTAATGTTTCTTATGCAACGGTCTATCCTTTGACTATGTTCCTTAGGGTTGTGGCTGCGCAGATTCTAATTATAATGAGCATTTAAAGAAAAATAATAACAATAATATATGGAACAAAATATTCTTCTTCCTTTTCTACTAACCCTTTTTGCTGGACTATCAACAGGAATTGGCAGTGTGATTGCTTTCTTTGCAAAATCTACAAATAAGAAATTCCTTTCCTTTTCCTTAGGACTATCGGCAGGAGTAATGATATATATATCCTTTGTTGAGCTTTTTCCTCAATCTCAAACCATACTTATGCAAGAATATGGAAGAGAAATGGGAATGAGCGTAACAGTTGCTTGCTTTTTCTTAGGTGTTCTTCTTATTGGAATAATTGACCGCTTAGTTCCTCAGGCAGAAAATCCACACGAGATGCGTTCTGTTGAAGATATGGAAGAGAAACCTAAGTCAAACTCAAAACTTATGAGAGTGGGTGTGATGACTGCAGTAGTAATAGCTATTCATAATTTTCCAGAAGGTATAGCAACATTTATTTCTGCACTTGAAAGCCCTAAGCTAGGTATAGCAATAGCTGTTGCGGTGGCAATTCACAATATTCCAGAAGGAATAGCTGTTTCTATTCCAATCTATCAAGCAACAGGAAGTAAGAAAAAAGCATTTTGGTTCTCCTTCCTTTCTGGTCTTGCAGAACCTTTGGGAGCTATAATTGCATACCTAATCCTTATGCCATTTCTTTCCCCAACCCTACTTGCTTGCATTTTTGCACTTGTAGCAGGAATTATGGTATTTATCTCGCTTGACGAACTCTTACCTGCCGCAAGAGAATATGGTGAGCACCATCTTTCAATTTACGGCCTTATAACAGGTATGGCAATAATGGCTATTTCTCTAATACTACTATAAGAATTCAGATAACTCAATCCAGCGTAATTCTTTTTCCTCTAACTCTAAATCTATCTCTTGGTAACGTAGGGAAAGAGAAACTAAAGCTTCTGCTTCAAACTCCCCTGATGAAAGCTTTGAACTAATCTCTTCTTTTTCCTTTTCCAAAAGAGGTAAGTCCTTTTCTATTTTCTCAAACTCTTTTTGCTCATTATAAGATAACTTACGTTTAGGTTCGTCTTTCACCACAGCAGCTTCTGCAATTTTTTGCTTAGCTTTCTCTTTAAGATTGCTCTCTCTTGTTTCTTGAGTTTTAACCTTATCTTCTTCAAGCTTAGTTTCAAGATAATCGGAATAATTACTATGATAATCCCTTATCTTACCCTCTCCCTCAAATACAAAGATGTGGTCAACAAGATTATCCATAAAACTCCTATCATGCGACACAATCAAAAGACAGCCCTGATATTCTTTAAGGAAGTTCTCCAAAACTCCAAGGTTATAAATATCCAAGTCATTTGTCGGCTCATCCAAAATAAGGAAGTTTGGGTTAGAAATCAAAACCTTTAGAAGGTATAGTCTGCGACGCTCTCCACCAGAAAGATTTGAATAAAAATTGTACTGGAGCTCTGTTCCAAAACCAAAATAGGTTAAAAACAAAGACGCAGATAACTCTGTTTTGTCGTTAAGCTTAATACTTTCAGCCACTTCCTTAATAATATCTATAACACGCATATCCTCCTTTTCCTCCAATCCACTTTGAGTATAGTATCCGTATTTTATAGTTTGTCCAATGGATATTTTGCCAGAGTCGGCCTTAATTTTTTCAGTAATAATATTAAGAAAAGTACTCTTTCCTACCCCATTACTACCAATAATTCCTATTTTGTCTCCACTCTTAAACACATAGGTAAAATCATCTAAGATAACCTTATCGTCAAATTTCTTTGAAATATTACTTATCTCCAAAATCTTCTTACCCATCCTCTGACTACGAATAGTTAAGTCTGCTGCTTTTTGTTCAAATCTTACTTCTGTTTTCTCCTTCAAGCCATAGAAAGCATCAATCCTTGCCTTGCTCTTAGTTGTCCTAGCCTGTGGCATACGGCGCATCCAATCAAGTTCTTTTTTATAAAGATTCTTAGCCTTTTCAACCTCCTGACGAAAAATGGTCTCCCTTAACTCCTTATTTTCTAAGAAATAATTATAATCTCCCTTATACTTAAATACCTCTCCCCTATCAATTTCGTAAACATCAGTGCAAACATTATTTATAAAATACCTATCGTGAGTAACAACCAAAAGAGTAAGAGAACTACGCTTGAGGAATTCCTCCAACCACTCAATCATAGCAACATCAAGGTGGTTAGTAGGCTCATCTAAGATTAGTAAATCACAACCCTCAATCAAAACCTTACTTAGTGCTACCTTCTTTTTCTCACCACCCGAAAGGGTAGAAACTTTTTGTTCAAGGTTAGTTATGCCAAGCTTTGAAAGAATCTCTTTAGCCTTTGAATCATAGTCCCAAGCAGAAAGTCTGTCGACCTCACTCATTGCATCAATAAGTCTTTGCTGGTTTGCTTCATTATCTTTCTTAGTTGCCCAGTACATAGCTTCCTCATATTCACGAACAGCAACCATTGTTGGGTTGTCAGAAGTAAAGATAACATCCAAGACCGAAAGCTCAGTATCAAGATATGGGTTTTGTTCAAGATAAATATAGTGGATATCGTTACGGAAAGATATTTCACCTGAGTCGGGCAGAATTCTTTTAGCAATAACATTTAGCAAGGTTGTTTTTCCTGCTCCATTACGAGCCACAAGCGCTACCTTTTGCCCCTTATTCACCCCAAAAGAAATCCCATCAAAAAGCTGCTTTTCTCCAAAAGACTTGCTAAGGTTTTCAACCGTTAATAAATTCTCTGCCATTAAACTTTAATTTTTATTATTTGCAAAGGTAAGGAAAAAACAAAAGACTTAAGGCGTAAAAGTTTAATCTTTGTTTATCAGCGATTAAAGACAAAATAAAACTCTAAATGCAAGAAAAATTAAAACCAAAACGCAGAAAGAAATTCCTAAAACTAAGTATTAAATTATTGAATCAAAGAATCATTTTGCTGAGATGTACATCTTAGCCTACTGCGATGTACATCTTAGCACGCTGAGATGTACATCTTAGCACAGTGAGATGTACATCGCAGTAGTTTTATTCTTTGTTTTAGAAATTTTAATCCTAAGAACAGAGATTTACTACTTGATTTCAGTTTGATTATTGACCTTAGAAACTTATGGGATTATGGGAGAATTTTCTTGTTCTTCAATTGCAGAAAGCTCAATCTTTTTTATATAAGGGTTAAGTAAGAAAAAAAGTAAGAGACATAGTACTCCAACTAAGGACATTATTATTTCAAGACTAATATGGTGGGCAAAATATCCTATAATTAAATTGCCTAATGAAGAACCTCCAATAAAACAAATTGTATAATAACCCATAACTCTTCCTTTCATATTAAATGGTGTTAGGAATTGAATAATGGTATTGGTTGAAGCTATTGCAGAAACCATGCTTAGACCTAAGAGCAAACTAAGTATGTGAGCTAGATAAATATTTGTAACAAAGAAGAAAGGGATTAGGATTATTGAGGTTGATAGAATTCCTAATCGCTGTATTTTATCAATGTTTTTAACAGTTTTTCTGGAGGCAAGAAATAATGCTCCTGCAAATGAACCTATTCCTAAGAAAGACATAAGGCTCCCCAATGCCTCACTACCTTTTCCTAATCCATCTTTAATGTAGGCAGGAAAGAAAGTTGTTACAGGTAGAGCAAAGAAACTTATACCAAAACATATAATTAAAAGCACTTGAATTGGAGTATTTGCTTTTATATAAGAAACTCCTTCCATTATATCTTTGAATAGGTTGTGTCGTATTTTGGAAGGAAGTCTTTTTGGTATCTGTATCATTAATAATGCAATGATTACAAAGAAATAACTTATGGTATCGACTAAGAAACATCCACCCTCACCTATTAAAACAATAAGGAAGCCACCTATGGCAGGACCAATTAATCTTGTTCCGTTTATTATGGCTGAATTTAATGCAACAGCATTAGTTAGCATTTCTTTAGGTACTAAGCTAATATAAAAAGCCTGCCTTGTGGGTTGGTCAAGAGCGTTGATTATTCCGAAAAATAGGCTTAAAACTAAGACTATCCAGACGTTTTCTGCATTAAGGAATTTGCCTAATGTCAAAATGGTTAAACAAAGAGCGTGAATTAAGAAGAAAACTTGGGTGAAAACTAAAATTTTCTTTTGCGATATTCTGTCAATTAGTGAAGAAACTAAAGGAGTTATAATGAAAGTTGGAGCCTGAGAAAGGAAAACAATTATCCCAAGTAGAGCAACAGAACCTGTTAGTCTATAAACCAACCACCCCATCGCAACTTGCTGAATCCAAGAGCCTGTTAGGGAAATACATTGACCAATAAAGTATAGTCTAAAGTTCCTACAAGATAATGATTCAAAGAGATTTAGTTTTATCCTACTCATTAATTAGCTTAGTTAATATTGTTATTAATTGTTTTTTCAGCTTTTTTATTTGCAGAAACGTCCATATTGTTATATCTTTGTCTTATCAAAATTAAATTAAAGAATGAATAAAAATTTTAACATATTACTGGTAGTTTGTATATCCTTATTCTTTTGCAAATATACGCAAGCTCAGGATTATTATAACAACTTTGCCAAACCTATTGTTACTCAAAAGGGACAATTCGTTTATAATGAGCTTCCCCCAATTAAAACTGAGGCTGGAGTTTTATACTTTCTTGACCGTAACGTTGGAGCCTCGTCACTTGATTTGGAAACCTCAGACACTTGGGGAGATCTTTACCAATGGGGAAGAGAAACTGATGGACATGAAAAAAGATATTCCGATACTACTCTATTATGTGCCAACTCACAAAGGACTAATCACAATCTTTTTATTGTAGATCAAAAGAAATCGAACGACTGGCTAATTAATTCAGAAGATAATCTTTGGCAGGGCAGTAAGGGAGAAAACAATCCCTGTCCGTGCGGCTACCGCTTACCTACTCAAAAAGAATGGAGGGCTGTGCTTAACCTGGGATACGATATTAAATCTACATCAACGGGTTATCACTACCTTTCTATTGCAAATGGACAACTAATTCTTCCTTGTGGAGGATTGCGTAGTGCTTATACTGGTCATTTTATTCATATTGGCACTCGTGGATATTATTGGGCAAGTGATACTATAACAAAAGGAACTTCTGGTTGCATCGACTTCAACAAACAAGAACTAACCACCAATGTAAGCATTTTTGGTTTTAGAGGTTTTGGAAGAAGTGTTAGATGTGTTAGGAGTGAATAAAGCTTTATATAATAAAATTTAAGTCCTCTTAGGTTTTATTTAAGCTTGAAATAAATAATTTATAACGAAACTTAACTCTAAAGACTATGATTTTATTCTCAGCTAAAGATGTTTCCAAAACCTATACTAATCATAAAGCCTTAGATAAGGTTTCTATTGAGGTTGAACAAGGAAGTATTTTTGGACTTCTTGGACCTAATGGTGCTGGAAAAACAACTCTGATTAGAATTATCAATCAAATAACTGCTCCTGATGAGGGAGAGATTTTCTTTATGGGCGAAAAACTAAAGGCTGACCACGTTCACTCTATTGGTTACCTACCTGAAGAAAGAGGATTATATAAGAAAATGAAAGTTGGCGAACAGGCTATTTACTTAGCAGAACTTAAAGGAATTAAAAGAGCTGATGCAAAGAAAAGGTTGGAATTTTGGTTTGAAAAGTTCGATATCCTAAGCTGGTGGAACCGAAAGGTTGAAGAGCTTTCTAAGGGTATGCAACAAAAGGTTCAGTTTGTAACAACCATTCTTCACGAACCTAAGCTTTTAATTTTCGATGAGCCTTTTAGTGGTTTTGACCCTATTAATACTAATCTTTTGAAACAAGAAATACTTGAGCTTAAGAAAAAAGGTGCTACAATAATTTTCTCAACTCATAATATGGAATCGGTTGAAGAGATTTGTGATTCAATTGCTCTTATTAATAAATCAAGGAAGATTCTTGATGGAAAGGTTGTTGATATTAAGCAAAAATTCAAAAAGAATCAATATGAGGTGGTTATTCCTAGTGAAAGAGATATTAGGCTGTACCTAACTGATGGAGTAACACTTATAAACTCCATTAACAACCCTCACACACAGGTTTCAACCCTTGAGATTGAACAAGGCAGAAATGCAGACCTACTAAGTAATATTCT
>DUQY01000251.1 GCA_012837565.1 Bacteroidales bacterium
ACAATTTATATATGAGTCAGAACAATGAGGAATATATTCTTTATGAGACCCTTTTGCCTTCTGAAACCACGTTTACTTTTATAGCTAACCCAGTTATTGAGAACTATTCTTTCTATATTGAAGCCTTGCTTAGCAATACTAAGACTTCGAAATCAAATCTAATTGTTTCCTCTCAAGGCATCCCCAATAAAGTTGATTATGCATATATTAGAAACGCATCTGTTAGCCCTGATAATAAAACAATTGAGTTGAAATTCTACGTTGATGCATCAATAGTTGTAAGGGGTTACGACCTTTACCGCTCGGTTGATAATATTGATTTTTTCATAATTAAGACCATAGATTATAGTGGCAATAATAGTTTCAGCTATACTGACACTCCTCCTACCTCTGCCAACAAAGCAACCTATTACTATAAGCTTATGGTTCCTGATGAGTGCAATTTACTATATACCTCATCTAATGTTTTTTCCACAATAAGGCTTTTGGTTGATGGCTCAGATGCCGAAATGAATATTTTGACTTGGAATAAGCTTAAGGGATGGGAGTCGGTTGAGAGCTACGATATATATAGGATAGATGAGAACTCTCCTTTTGGGCTTGAATTAGGAAATGTGCTTTCTGCCGAAATGGGTTTCGAGGATAACACCTCCTCAATGGTTACTGCGTCTGATAAAATAGAATATTATATAATTGCAAATGAAGGAGGCTCTTATCCTGATGGGAATAAGTCAGAGTCAAGGTCTTCAACCGCAGAAGTTATTAAAGAGTCTTTAATTTTTATACCTAATTCCTTTTCACCAACCGACATTGTGAACAATGAGTTTAAGCCTGCCTGTTCTTTTATCAGGACAGGAAGCTATATGCTTAGAATTATGAGCCGTTGGGGTGAAGTAATGTTTGAAACAAATAACCTTAACAAAGGTTGGGATGGATATTTTAAGGGAAAGATATGTAGTGCACAATCCTATATTTATATTATTGAATTTGTGAACTCAGAGGGTAAGAAAATAAAGATATCTGGTATTGTTAATCTAATAAACTAATCAACTATGTCTTCTAAAAGCAAAAAACAAGTAGAAGTAATCTTTTCTCCTGCACTTTTTGAGTATCGTCAAATTAAGGAAAACTATATAATTGTAATTGCCGATATTCTTCGGGCAACAACTTCCATATGCACAGCATTTAAGTGGGGTGTTAGGTCGATGATTCCTGTTAGAACGGTTCAAGAGGCGAGAGATTATAAGGAAAAAGGTTATATTGTAGCTGGCGAAAGAATTGAAGAGACTTTCGAATTTGCAGACTTTGGTAACGGAGCACTTGAATTTATGAACGACAAGATTAAGGACAAGGATATAGTTCATTCTACAACCAATGGCACAGTTGCAATAACGATGGCAAAGCAGGCAGAGCCTAATGAAATCTTAATTGGTGCTTTTTCTAATATAACATCACTTTCGGACTACCTACTAAAAAAAGAGGAGAACGTTTTAATCTTTTGTTCGGGCTGGAAAAACTCTTTTTGTATTGAGGATACGGTCTTTGCAGGAGCCTTACTTGAAAGAATAATTGAAAAGGGTGGCTATATAAACCATAACGATTCTGCATATTCTTCAATAGACCTTTGGAGCAAAACCAAGGATAAGCTAATGGAGCAAATGCAATCAAAAGCCTCACATATGAATAGGCTAAAGAAATACAAGATGGATGATGTCTTTCCCTATACTTATACTTTTGACACCTGTAATGTCGTTCCTAAACTATACAACGACAGGCTGAAAGATGCCTTGAAAGAAGAAAAATAATAATTAACTAAAACACTTAGCTATGAAAGAGATTATTGAAAAATTGAATTTTGAACAAGATTTATATTTATTATCAGGGAAAGAAAATAAAGAACTGATAATTACTTTTATCAAACATAGTAGCCTTGTATTTGAGTATAAAGGATATGTAATATATAATGACCCTGTAATGGATTATGTAGACTATAACCTATTACCGAAGGCCGATATTATACTTATAACACACGAGCACTCCGACCATTTCGACCCAAAGGCTATTGAGGCTCTAAGAAAAGAAAACACAGTAATTGTTTCGAATCCTATTGTTTATGAATCCCTCAAAGAAGGTATTTGCTTAAAGAATGGAGAAAAAGCAGACCTTGTAGAAGGAATTAAGATTAAGGCAGTTCCTGCATATAACACAACAGAGGGAAGGGATAGATTCCATCCAAGGCACAGAGATAATGGTTATGTCTTAGACCTTGAGGGTTCAAAGATTTATATTGCAGGCGACACAGAGCATATTCCAGAGATGAAAGACTTAAAGGACGAAATTGAGATTGCATTCCTTCCAGTTAACCAGCCCTATACCATGACAATTGATCAGGCAAGAGATGCTGCACTTATCATTAACCCAAAAATTCTCTACCCTTATCATTATGGAGAAACACAGATAGAAACTCCAATAAACGACCTAAAAACTAATCTTAAGGACAGCAAAATTGAGGTTAGGATTAGAAAAATGGAATAATTAAACAATTGAATTAATAATTTATTGCATTTTATCTTTAGGGTAAAGGTCTGATAACTAAATTTCAAGAAAACCACTTACTATCAAATTAATATTTTCTTTGTTTTTTTAGGAATTAAATTTGTTCCTATGGAAAATATAACGTAGTTTTGCAACGTTATTAAGTACGAAAACAAATTCCAAAAGAAACAATATATAAACATATGAAATATTTAATAGTAGGTGGAGTAGCTGGTGGTGCAACTGCCGCAGCACGTATAAGAAGAATTGACGAAGAATGTGAAATTCTTTTAATTGAGAAAGGTAAGTATATATCTTACGCTAATTGTGGGCTACCTTACTATATAGGGGGTACAATTAAAGATAGAGATTTGTTATTTGTGCAAACCCCAGCATCTTTTGGAGGCAGGTTTAATGTTGATGTAAGAGTTGAAAGCGAAGTAGTATCAATCAACAAAGACAATAAAGAGGTTTCCATAAAAAGAACTGATGGAAGTACTTATGTTGAATCATACGACAAACTGCTACTTTCCCCTGGTGCCTATCCCCTTCGTCCACCTCTTAAAGGAATTGATTCGGAAGGAATCTTCACCCTTAGAAACGTAACCGACACCGATAGAATTAAGAACTACATGACAACCAAGCCAATTAAAAAGGCAGTTGTTGTAGGAGCTGGGTTCATTGGGCTGGAGATGGCAGAAAACCTTCACGACACCGGAGCGGAAGTAACAATTGTTGAAATGGGAAACCAAGTCATGGCACCTATCGATTTTTCAATGGCATCACATGTCCACCAACACCTACTACAAAAAGGAGTAAGACTTGAACTACAACAATCGGTTGAGAAATTTGAAAGAAGAGGAGACCAAATAAATGTTATTCTTAACAATGGTAAAGTAATAGAGGCCGATATAGTAATTCTATCTATTGGTGTTCGTCCAGAAACTTCACTCGCAGAATCGGCAGGAATAAAGATAGGACAAGCAGGTGGAATTTGGGTTGATGAGTTCTTGGAGACCTCAGTAAAAGATATTTATGCAATAGGAGACGCAATTGAATTTCCACATCCACTAACAGGCAAACCATGGCTCAACTACCTTGCTAACCCTGCTAACCGTCAAGGAAGAATAGTAGCTGACAATATAGTATTTGGCAATAAAACAAAATACGAGGGAGCAATTGGCACTTCAATAGCAAAGGTTTTCGATATGACAGTTGCATCAACAGGACTATCTGCAAAGAAACTAAAACAATTGGAAATGGATTATAGAGCCTCAACAACTCACTCCAATTCACATGCAGGATACTATCCAGATGCACTACCCCTAACAATAAAACTTATATTTGAGCCAAAAGAAGGAAAAGTTCTTGGAGCACAAGTAGTAGGATATGATGGAGTAGATAAGAGAATTGACCAAATAGCACTAATCATTAAGCGTGGCGGAACAATATACGACCTAATTAAACTAGAACACGCCTATGCACCACCCTACTCCTCTGCAAAAGACCCAATAGCAATTGCTGGTTATGTTGCAAGCAATATTGTTAGTGGAGCAATGAAGATTGCCACTTGGAGAGAGCTAAGAGACGTAAACAGAGAAGACTCAATAATACTAGATGTTAGAACAGAGGCAGAATGTTCAATGGGAATGATACATGGAGCAGTAAATATTCCAGTTGATGAACTAAGACATCGCTTCAATGAACTACCTAAAGATAAGACAATATACATCTATTGTGCAGTTGGTCTAAGAGGCTACCTATCATACAAAATACTAACCCTTAATGGATTTACCGACGTAAGAAACCTTTCAGGAGGATATAAGACATATTCTACCGCAATGGCACCAGTAACAGAGGTAAGCAAACATATAATTAAACCACAACAACACGACATAGAACAAACCAACAAACAAGAACCACCAAAACCTATTCTAATAGACGCCTGTGGACTACAATGCCCTGGTCCTATCATAAGACTAAAGACAGCAATGGACGAGATTACAGATGGGCAGAGAGTAGAAATACACTCAACCGATGGAGGTTTTGCAAGAGATGCACAAGCATGGTGCGACAATACAGGAAACCTACTAATTTCGTCAACAGTAAACAAAGGCGTATATGAAATAGTAGTGGAAAAGAATCCAAAGAGCTGCGAAGTAATCAACACCTGCCAAGCAAAAGGCAAGACCTTCGTAGTCTTTAGTGACGACCTAGACAAAGCCCTTGCCTCAATGGTACTTGCAACAGGAGCAGCAGCAACAGGCGAGCCAGTAACAATGTTCTTCACCTTCTGGGGACTAAACGTAATAAAGAAAACAGAGAAACCTAAGGTAAAGAAAGATATATTTGGCAAAATGTTCTCAATGATGCTACCCTCAAGCTCCCTAAAACTCCACCTATCGAAAATGTCTATGTTTGGAATGGGAGACAAGATGATGAGGCATATAATGAAGAAAAACAATATCCAATCACTCGAATCACTAAGAGATGAAGCCCTAAGAATGGGAGTAGAATTTATAGCTTGTCAAATGTCTATGGACGTAATGGGAGTTAAAAGAGAAGAACTTTTGGACGAAATAACCATAGGAGGAGTAGCAACTTACATGGAAAGAGCAACAAAAGCAGACGTAAATTTATTTATTTAATGGTTAAATAGAGTTAAAAACAACACTCTAAAGCAGGAAGATAAAAAACAAAGAAAATAAAAACACTAGACAAAATGCAAGACAACTTTAAAGACAAGGCTCACTCTTGGGATAATCCTGACAAAATACTAATGACAAGTAAATTCTCTAATCAAATAGCAAATAGTATATTCTTATATAAGAGCGATAAATTGGCAGAAGTAGGAGCAGGAACAGGCTTAGTGGGGTTGAGTTTGTTGGACAAAGTTAATAAGATATATATGGTTGACAACTCTCCCTCAATGCTTAGTGTGCTACGAGGAAAGTTAGATACCACAAGCAAAGACAAGGTAGAAATATTTGAAGGAGAGTTTAAAGACTCTGACATAAAAGACCTTGATGGTGTAATTTGCTTTATGTCGCTTCACCATATTGAAGACACAAGAGATTTCATAAAAGACGTAAAACTCAAAACAAAAAAGAATGGATTTCTTGCAATTGGCGACCTTGAGCAAGAAGATGGATCATTCCACGAAGGACAAAAAGTGCCTCATTTAGGATTTAATTTAGACAATCTAACCTCATTATTAGAGGAAGAAGGCTTTATTATTTTGAGAAAAAAGGTGTATGATAACAAATCTAAAAATGAAAAAAATTATCCAATATTTATAATAATAGCTCAAAGATGAAAAAAATAATTATATTTGCACTTGTATTTGGAGCAACATCTCTATTTGCATCGTGCGATTCTAAGACAGAAAAAAACAAAATAAATTTAGAAACAACTAAACACGAAAAAAAGATGAACACAATACATTTAACAAAAGCAGAGTTCCTTCAAAAAGTAGCGAACTACGAAGAAAACCCAACAGAGTGGAAGTACTTAGGCGACAAACCATGTATAATTGATTTTTATGCAGACTGGTGTGGACCATGTAAGATGATAGCACCTGTTTTGGAAGAATTAGCAAAAGAATATGAGGGAGAAATCTACATATACAAAATAAACACAGAACAAGAACAAGAACTAGCACAAGCATTTGCCATCAAGTCAATACCAACACTACTTTTTGTTCCGATGAATGAAGCACCTCAACTAGTAAGAGGAGCATTACCAAAGACAGAATTTAAGAACGCAATAGACGAAGTTTTATTAAAGAAACCTAAAACAAAATAAATATATGGAAACACTATGCAAAATCCGTGATATCTACACGTCAATAGAAAAATTCGAAGTGGTATTTGAAAAAGAATACGGATTATCTTTAAACGAAGGCATGCTACTTTGCACTTTGTTAGAGATTAAAAGCCTTTCATCAACAGAATTAGCAAGAAAGCTTGGCTTAACATGTTCGAACACATCCAAAGTAATCAAGTCAATAGAAGGACAAAACTTCATTGAAAGAAGCTTAGGAAAAGAAGACAAGCGCCAAATGTACTTCAAGCTAACAAAAGAAGGCGAAACAAAAATCAAATCGATAAAAACTACTAAGATAGACGTTCCAGAAGAACTTCAAGCAATATTAGGAGTATAACCTAGTATTAAAACAAAAACAAAAGAAGGTTATGACATAAGAGTTGTGACCTTTTTTTATGCCCATAAACCAAGCAAAACCCAGCAAAACAAACAAAGCTTTAAAAGACTACATTCAAAAAACACCATATCAAACAATAAAACGACCATAAAACAAGTTATTAAAGGATAGGTAAATAAATACTTTATAATAACAAATTAACAAAAAACGATATGGAAAATATACATGGTTTTAAGATGAAATCAATCAATGGTCAAATGGTAGACCTAGGTGATTACCAAGACAAAGTAATTTTGATAGTAAACACAGCAAGCAAATGTGGATTTACAGGACAATACGAGGGTTTAGAGGCATTGAACAAAAAGTATGCTGACAAAGGATTAGTAGTACTTGGATTCCCTTGCAACCAGTTCCTTGGACAAGAACCAGGACTAGACGGAGAAATATCAGAATTCTGCACCATGAACTACGGCGTAAGCTTTAGAATGTTCTCTAAGATAGACGTAAATGGCAAAGACGAATCCCCACTTTACACTTATCTGAAATCAAAAGCGCCATTTGAAGGCTTCCCAAACAAAGAAATAGGCGAAAAACTAACAGGCATACTAAAAGAAAACTCACCACAGTTCATAGAAGGCGACGAGATCAAATGGAACTTCACCAAATTCTTAGTATCCAAAGACGGCAAGACAATCAAGAGATTTGAATCCTCAGTATCACCAAAGGAAATGGAAAAGGAAATAGAGAAAATGCTATAACCTTATAAAATATAACAAATGAAAAACATCAAAAAAGGCATAACATTAATTGCCCTATTTTCATTCATTTCCATGTTCTCATTTCTTAATGCACAAACCAGCAAAGAAAAAGAGCTACGAACCATTTACGATGCCCAAATGACATCAATAGACGGAGAAAACATAAACTTCTCTGATTACAAAGGCAAACTAATGCTGATAGTCAACACAGCCAGCAAATGCGGATTTACCGACAACTACAAAGGCTTAGAAGAACTACATAGAAAATATGCCGACAAAGGATTAGTAGTGCTTGGGTTCCCTTGCAACCAATTCCAAGGACAAGAGCCAGGCAAGAATGAAGAGATAAAAGAATTCTGCACCCAAAATTACGGCGTAAGCTTTCAGATGTTTGAAAAGACAGATGTAAACGGTAAAGAAACCCCA
Source organism: Bacteroidales bacterium (assembly GCA_012837565.1). Taxonomy (GTDB): domain Bacteria; phylum Bacteroidota; class Bacteroidia; order Bacteroidales; family P3; genus UBA10566. Next base: position 7,882 of record DUQY01000251.1, read on the forward strand.
CCCCTATACACCTACTTGAAAGCAAAAGCCCCATTCAGAGGCTTTAAGAACCAAGAAGTAGGCAATCAACTAATGGGACTACTTAAAAAATACCAACCAGAATACGCAGAAGGCAACGAAATAAAATGGAACTTCACCAAGTTTATAGTATCCCAAGACGGAAAAACAATAACAAGATACGAAACCCCAACCACCATCGAAGAGCTAGAAAAAGACATAATTAAAATGTTATAAATCTTCAGAATAAGGAGTAGATCTTTGTGAAAAAAGGTGGGATATAAATTTAAAAAGGTGGGATATAAATTTGAAAAGACGCCACCTTTATGAAACGCAGTTTTAATTTCTTGAAACTGCGTTTCATTTTTTTAAAACAGCGTTTCAGTAAATTATTACAGCGTTTTAATTTTGCATCCTAACTCTTCACCCTTTTCATTATAATAAATGCTCTCTAAACTTGCCAAAGCTCATTGTTTGCTAATAAGTTATATCATCATTTACCTACAAGTAATCCTAAAACCGCATGCATTAGTTCTGATTTACGGGCTTATCATCGTCTTTGTCTTCACACGAATTAAATAAGAATGCTCCCAATGCTACTAATAACCTGTTAAATATTTTAGGCTTAGGAATATAATTTATTGGACTAATGAATGAAGGTGAAGCTTTTGGGTTTAGGTTGTGTTTTGTGTATGAAAGCTTTACTTTAAATTTTATCAATCGAGTTCTTCATTATGTTGTAGAGGAATTCTCTTGCTCTAAAGAGCTTGGCTTTGACTGTGCCTAAGGGTATTTCGAGCTTCTCTGCAATTTCTTCATAGGATAATTCGTCGAAGTAGCGTAGTTCTACTAGGGTGCGGTAGTGGGGTTTTAGTCTTGAGACTACTTCTCGCATTAATAGTATCTTTTGTTTTTCTATGATTTTCTCTTCTGGGTCGAGGGTTTCGGATGCTATGTTTATACCTACTTCTTCGCCATCGATATTGGTGTAGAGGTTGTCTATGGATACTGTCTTGGCTTTTTTCTTACGTATGAAGTCTATGCAGTTGTTGGTTGCTATGCGAAATAGCCAAGTTGAGAATGCGTAGTCGGGAGTATACTGTTGTAGTGACTTAAATGCTTTTCCGAAGGCTTCGAGGGTTAGGTCGTCGGCATCTACTGCTGAATTGGTCATCTTAAGGAGCATGTAGTAGATTGGCTCTCTGTAAGTATTGAGCAGGTCAGCATAAGCCCTCTGATCTCCCTCGTCTCGTGCCAAACACACAAGCTGGTAGTCTCTTAATGCTTTTTCTGTAAGTTGTGATGCTAATACTTCCATTTATCCCTTTTTGTTAGTAACGAACTAATTCTTATTATAGTATTGAATGGCAGAAATATGATTTCGTATAGTGGTGAAAGAAATGCTACTTGTTTGGTGCCTAATTTACGTGAGGTTTTGAAGTAGATTATGATTTGTATTGTGTATTTTATGATTAATGCCATTACTGCGTACTGCCATGGAAACTTGTATATTATGCATATTGCTATTAGGGAATATAATAAGAATGTGGTGATTGGCATTAGGGATACTGTGAGTTTGTCTTTTAGCTTGAAAAAGGATAGGCTTCTATAGTTTCTCTTCTTTTGTATCATCCATTCGTAGTACTTTTCTTTTGGTGCAGTTTGGCTTATGGAGTCTTTTGTAAGTACTACTTTGGTGTTTTTGGAGTGGGCATATTTATTTACAAAGACTTGATCCTCGCCCACCGGTATATTGTATTGGGGTATGAAGCCATTGACTGCAAAAAACATCTTCTTGGTGAAGGCTAGGTTTTTGCCTGTTCCAATATATGGGTTTTTAAGTATTGCATTGCCAAGGTAGTTCATTGAGGAGGTTTGGTGCTCGTATTGTATTAGGCTGCTGATGAAGGTGTTTTTGGATTCGTAGATTGAGTGTCCTATTACCATTTGAGTTTTGGGCTCAAAGCCTTTTACCATTTCTGTTATCCAGTTATAGCCACAGGGCTGGGTGTCGGCTTCGGTTAGGAGTATGATTTCGTTTTTGGCTGACTTTATGCCTATTGAAATGGGGTATTTCTTGCCTAAGAATCTATTTACGTTTTCGTATAGGTGAACTACATTGAGGTTGGGATAGATTTCTTGTAATACTCTTAATACATATTCAGATTCATCCCTTGATGCATCATTTACTACTACTACCTCGAAGTTTGGGTATTGTTGTTCTAATATAAAGGGTAGTCTTCTTTCGAGGTTATATGCGTCGTCCTTTGCACATATCACAACAGAGACTGAAGGGAAATGTTCTAATTCTTCTTTTGGTGATTTGTGGAAGCAGATGCGACCATATACGATAATATAATACAATACTTGAAAAAGCACTAATGTTATTAAGCCTATTGCAAATATAATCGCTACTGTCTCAAACTGATATTCTAAAAAATCCATATACCTTATTCATATAAAAACAGACAAATATATGATAAATTCGCATTTTAATAGTAATTTTGTCAGATTATTTCTAAACATTTATTGTTAACAACTATTGATGGAATTTACTATAGACACTATATCAAAGGATTGCAACGCCCGAGCTGGAAAGATTAAAACAGATCACGGTGATATTCTAACTCCTATTTTTATGCCTGTGGGTACTGTTGGCTCGGTTAAGGCGGTTCATGCAGCGGAATTGACTAATGAAATAAAGGCTCAAATTATATTAGGGAATACTTACCACCTTTATCTTAGACCTGGCTTAGATATTATTCAAGCCTCTGGTGGTATTCAGAAGTTTAACTCTTGGAACAAACCTATGCTAACAGATAGTGGGGGCTTTCAGGTCTATTCCTTGGGTCATAACAGGAAGATTACTGATGAGGGTGCTGTTTTTCGCTCTCATATTGATGGAAGCAAGCATATTTTCACTCCTGAGAATGTTATGGATACTCAAAGGGTTATTGGTGCTGATATTATTATGGCTTTTGACGAGTGCACTCCCTACCCTTGCGATTATCAATATGCGAGGAAATCAATGAATCTTACGCATTCTTGGTTAGAAAGATGTGTGAAAAAATTTAATGAGACGGAGCCTATTTATGGATATTCTCAATCGCTTTTTCCTATTGTTCAGGGTTCTGTTTATAAGGATTTGAGAAAGGAGAGCTGTGAGAGGATTGCCTCCTATGGACTTGAGGGAAATGCTATTGGTGGTCTTTCGGTTGGTGAGCCTATTGAGGATATGTATGAGCTAACTGACTTATGCTGTTCTATTTTGCCAAAGGATAAGCCAAGGTATTTGATGGGTGTTGGAACGCCTGCTAATATTTTGGAGTGTATTGATTTGGGTATTGATATGTTTGACTGCGTTATGCCTACAAGAAATGGTCGCAATGGTATGCTCTTTACATCGGAGGGGATAATTAATATGAGAAATGAGAAATGGAAAAACGACTTCTCTCCTATTGACCCTAATGGTACTAGCTCGGTTGATACAATTTATTCTAAGGCATATTTGAGACATTTGTTTATTGCTAAGGAGATATTAGCTCTTCAGATTGCAAGCATTCATAATCTAGCTTTCTATATTTGGCTTGTGACAGAGGCTAGAAAACATATCGTTGCAGGTGATTATAGGGCATGGAAGACAATGATGGTTAAGAAGGTAACTAATAGGTTATAGAAGCATGTTGAAGAAAATTGATAAATATATTATAAAGCAATTGCTAGCTACTTTCTTTTTAGCTATTGCTCTTATTGTTTTAATTGTAATTGTGTTTGATATTTCTGAAAAGCTTGACGACTTCCTTGAGAAGAAAGCTCCGATACAAGAAATTATCTTTACATATTACCTAAATTTTATCCCTTATTTCGTCAATCTATTTGGACATCTCTTCTTCTTTATTGCTGTTATTTTCTTAGCCTCCAAAATGTCTTCTAGGTCTGAAATTGTTGCTATTCTTAGCTCTGGCATTAGCTTCAAAAGGTTTTTAAGACCATTTATTTTGTCTTCTATTATTGTGGCTCTTCTCAATGTTTATCTGACTAATGTTCTTATTCCACAGGTTAATAAACCGAGGATTGAATTTGAGCAGACCTATTGGCGAAATCCTTATAAGAATTTGACTTTTAATATTCATGTTAAGACTGATTCTGTTAACCATGTTTATGTTCAGAGTTTTAATAATTTCAATCAAACGGGCTATCGTTTTACTAAGGAAACCTTCTGTGAGAAAGGAATTTGCAAGAAAATTACTGCTCAAAATATTGTTTATGATTCGATTAAGAAAAACTGGACTTTGATCGACTACAAGGTTAGGACTATTGATGGGCTCAAAGAAAGCTTGGTTACGGGTGACAAGGCTGTTATGAACTTAGGAATTAAGCCAGAGGATTTCAATATTGTTACTGCTAAGGTTGAGACTATGACTTTTACCGAACTTAATGATTTTATTGATAGTGAAACAAAAAGGGGGTCAAAGGATATTAACTTATATTTGATTGAAAAATACCAAAGATTATTTAATCCTCTTGCCTTTATCATACTAACTATTATTGGTGTTTCGTTATCTTCAAGACGAACAAGAGGGGGAACTGGTCTTAATCTTGCCTTTGGAATTACTATTGCTTTTAGCTTCATTATGATGATGAAAGTTACTTCTGTTTTTTCAACAAAAGGAAACCTACACCCTATTATTTCGGTTTTAATACCTATATTTGTATTTGCTATAATTAGTGTGTTTCTGATTAAGAAAGCTCCAAAATAATAAAAAAAAAACTGACTATGCTATGATTGTAAATAAGTTAATGAACAAAATAATTAAGACAAGAATTCCTCAGATAGAGCATTTCATGAATAATCCTTTGGAAGTGCAAAACGAGGTTTTCGAAGATCTTATTTCATCAGCTAAGAATACTGTCTGGGGGAAGTTTTATGATTATAAATCGATTAAGAACTGGGAATCGTTTAACCAGAGGCTTCCTATAAATGATTATAACTCTTTGCTCCCTTTTTTCGAAAGAATTAGGAAGGGTGAAGAAAATCTACTTTGGTGTAGTGAGATTAAATGGTTTTCGAAGTCTGCTGGAACAACAGCAAGCAAGAGTAAGTTTATTCCTGTTAGTGAGGAAAGTCTTCAAGAATGCCATTATAAGGGAGGAAAAGATATGCTTGCATTATATATCAACAACCATGAAGATAGTCAGATTTTCTCTGGCAACTCCTTAGCTTTGGGTGGTTCGGCTCAAGAGAACGACTCTAATTCGGATATATTTGTAGGGGATGTTTCTGCAATATTAATTGATAATCTGCCTTATTGGGCTGAGTTTTTCCGTACTCCTAAAAAAGAAATTGCGCTTATGCCTGAATGGGAATCGAAGCTTGAAGTAATGGTTAGAGAGGTTTCGTCTTCCAATGTTGTTAGCCTTTCTGGGGTTCCGTCTTGGATGATGGTGCTTTTGAAAGGTGTTATTGATTATACGGGAAAGAGTATTCAAGAAGTGTGGCCTAACCTTGAGGCTTATTTCCATGGGGGAGTTAATTTCAACCCTTATAGACAACAATATAGCAAGCTTTTGCCTGAAAATATTAATTATATGGAGACCTATAATGCATCGGAAGGTTTTTTTGGTCTTCAAGATAGCAAAAACCTAGATTCTCTTCTCTTGCTTTTAGACTATGGTGTTTACTATGAGTTTATTCCTTTTGATGAGTTAGGTACTAGCAATCCTAAAATAATTAATCTATCGATGGTTAAGAAAAACACCAATTATGCTATGATAATTTCTACTAATGGTGGTCTTTGGCGATATATGATTGGCGATACTATTATGTTTACAGAGATTAAGCCTTTTAGATTTAAGATTACTGGCAGGACGACCAATTTTATTAATCTTTGTGGTGAAGAAGTTATTGCGGATAATTCGGACAGGGCTATTCAAGTTGCTTGTGTTGCTACGGATGCAATAATTAGTGAATATACGGCAGGACCTTATTTGGGAGAGACTCGATATCATGAATGGGTTATTGAATTTGACAAAGAGCCTAATGACATGGATAAGTTCTCTGCAATACTAGATATAAGCCTTCAGGAGCTTAACTCCGATTATGAGGCTAAGAGATACAAGAATATTATTCTACAAAAGCCAAAGATTAATGTGGTTGAAAAAGGAACTTTCTACAACTGGTTAAAGAACAAAGGAAAGCTTGGCGGACAAAACAAAATTCCAAGGCTTGCTAATAATAGAGAGTGTTTGGATGAGATTTTAAAATTGATAAATAAATAATAAAATACAAGATGACAATTAACGAAATACAAGATCAAATCATTGAAGAGTTTGCAATGTTTGAAGACTGGATGGATAAATATAATTATTTGATTGAACTGGGAAGAGATTGTCCTATTATTGAAGAAAAGGATAAGAAGGAAGGCAATTTGATTAAAGGATGCCAATCAAGGGTTTGGGTAAATGCTGAAATGGTTGATGGGAAAATGGTTATTAAGGCTGATAGTGATGCTGTGATAACTAAGGGCATTGTGACTCTCCTACTTAGAGTTTTCAATAATCAAAAGCCACAAGATATTTATGATGCTGACCTTCATTTTGTGGAAGAGATTGGTCTTTCCACTCATTTGTCCCCTACAAGAAGCAATGGTTTGTTATCAATGATTAAACAAATTAAACTCTACGCCTTAGCCTTTACTATTAAAGGGGAATAAACCAATATGTTTTTTACAAAGAAGAGACCAAAGGAAATAGAATACAGCTCTGTTAATCAGGAGGTATGGAAGAAGCTTAAGAAAAACAAAATGGCTATGTTTAGCTTATTTATAATTGGATTTTTCTCCTTGGTTGCAATTTTAGGCTATACTATTACTCCTGACCAAACTCCTTTTGCTAATGAGCAGCACCTTGAAATAACGACTAAGAAGCCTGGTTTTAATATCGATTTTCTAAGAGTTTATGAAGGAGAAAGAAAACAGAAAAAGAATTTCTTTAAACACCTTGCTTTTGGAACTAAGAATAATTTTTCATCTCAACCTATTTATAAGTATTGGACAAAAGGTGATTCTTTGTATGTAGAATTTTACACGGGAGAAAAAAATAATAAAGGTGAGATTCACTCTTTTAAAACGGCGAATAAAAACTACGAAATAAAGAATAAAACTTTTTGGTTAGGCACTGATCGTTATGGAAGAGATTTACTGTCTCAACTTATGATTGGGACAAGGGTTAGCCTTTCGGTTGGCTTTATCTCCATTATCATTTCTTTGATTATTGGTCTTAGTCTTGGTGCCATTGCTGCCTATTTTGGAAAATGGGTCGATAACTTGATTATGTGGCTTATTAATGTTGTTTGGTCTATTCCGACTATTCTTTTGGTTATCGCCATTACTTTTGCTCTTGGAAAAGGGTTTTGGCAAGTCTTTGTGGCCGTTGGATTAACCATGTGGGTTGATGTTGCAAGGGTGGTAAGAGGTCAGATATTATCTTTAAAAGAAAAAGAATTTGTGGAAGCTGGAAAGGCTTTGGGTTTTAGAAACTCTAGGATAATTATCAAGCATATTCTACCAAATGTTGTTGGTGCTGCAACAGTTATTACGGCTTCAAACTTTGCAACTGCTATTTTACAAGAGGCTGGTCTAAGCTTTTTGGGCATTGGTGTTCAACCTCCCATGCCTTCATGGGGTACAATGATTAAGGAAAACTACGGTTATATTATTCTTGACTCTCCTTATATGGCCATAATTCCTGGACTTGCAATTATGCTATTAGTTTTAGCATTTATTTTGCTTGGAAGTGGTTTAAGACAGGCTATGGATGTTAAGGAATAAGTTTTTTATCTATTGGTATTACCCAATTTCAAAATAAACATTAACTGATTGTAAATAATTACCATTCCTCTTTCGTCTTCTGCTGGCAAATAGGTTTTAGAGAAGTCCGCATAATAAGTTTGGTCATCTCCAAGTTTACCTTTTTCGTTTATGCAATCAATTCCATCAATACAGTTTATAAACACTCTATATCCTCTTGCTGAAACGTCCTTGCTTACAGTAACTTTTGTTAGGTCTATTGTTATCAAAGTTTCTGAATTTGATTTCTTATTTGTCCAAACATATGTTAAATAACCATTTGAATTAACTGAGAATTGTTTGTAAATATCTCCCTTAATTTCTGTTTCAATTATCTGGCAACTTTCTTGTGGAGATTGTGCGTAAAGGTTAGTGCTTAAAGCAAATGCAAGGCTTATTGAAATCAATAAAAACAAGTTTTTCATAATTATTTTTCTTTCTTTGAACTTATTAAATCGTGTGGTTTTACTTTGCAAATGTAATATATTTTTTCATTCTGCTTACTTTTTCAGTTTTTTGTTGTTGTTATTATTAGGATAATACGTTTAATTTTTTGGCTGTTACGATAAACTTATGTATATTTGTAAGTTAAAATCTATGTTGAAAATAATAATTAATTTATTTCAATCACATGATAATCTTAGTTTTAGAATAAAATATTGATAATATATAAACAACAATAATAACATGATGAAAAAAGTAAGTTTACTTTGTTTAAGTTTGTTAATGTTTGGCTTAGCTTCATTGGCACAACCAACTACAATGACTTTTATCGATTTCGAAAATGGTATTCCTATAGGATGGACTGCTTCTTCAACAACAAATGTTCAATCAATTACAAACGTAGTTAGTAGAGGAGCAAAAAGTGTGAGATTAAGAAATCATCCAACTGCAACTGTAGCTTTAACATCTCCGGTATATAATCGAAATGCATTTTGTAATGTTAGATTGGAATTTGACCATATACCAATTCTAAGAAACTCAGATGGTGCTGGACAAGTTCAAATTTCAACAGACGGAATCACTTGGAGACCATTAACTGCAACCGCAGGTTCTACTCCAACCTATGATAATACTTACGGAGGTGGTATTGTTGGTAGTGTAAACTGGAATGGTAACTTTGTTAGAACAAGCTATTGGCCAGGATCTAATACTAATATTCCAGAAACAGATTTAAATAGCTCTTATTGGAAACATGAGATTTTTTATTTAAATAGCTTATTAGGAGAATCAACCACTTTTCAAGTTAGATTTTATCTCCCTGCAACATCTGTAGCAAACACTTTTGCAGGATGGTATATTGACGATTTTAGATTATATCAATCATCTACTGCTGGTAATACTGTTCGTGTTCCTCAGTTAAACTCAGTTATTTCTGCTCCAAATATGTATAATTTCCCTAACTCAGCTAATATTAAAGTTGAACTTAGTGTTGGATTTCTTCAATCAGCTCCACCTCTTGATGCTGACTCTATTTATGTAGAATATATCTTAGGTTCATCAACAACAATTGGTAAAACTTCTTTGTTATTAAACACTGCTTCGGGCAACTATGTTGGGATTATTCCTTTTGCAGGATACGACACTATTACAAAATGGAGAGTTGTTTTAAATGATGCTAAATATAATAGATTAACCTATCCTTTTACATACAATAGATGGAATGAGTTTAGGAGCGTAAGAGAATATACTGGCTTTGATCCCCTCCAAACAACTGGACTATCTTCTCAAGAAATAATGATGAAAACTAATGCTGTCCGAAATCACTATCAATTTAGATATAGGGGTTCGGAGCTTAGGGCAAAAGGGATGAATGCAGGGAGAATTGATGGGGTGGGCTATAACTTAACTCAAGTTTCACCAGGCTTTGTAATGGGTGGTTTTAATGTATATATTGGCAATATAGATTCAACCTTGATTTTGTCTACAACAGGAGGTTATACAGGATCTATGCAGCATGTGTATGGACCTGGAGCAAGTGTTGTTGTTCCTCCTCTTGGATGGCAATATCTTCAATTTAACAACTTATTCGTTTGGGATGGTCTTAGCGATATTATTATTAAAGTTTGTTGGGATAATGGTTATAATGGTGCTGTTGGAGGCACAACAAAAATGGAAAGCATTGTTGCTCCGGGTGCAAGCGGGGGTGTTCCTTCTGCCCAATCGGGACAAATGTACCAAACCACAGGTTTTCAGACCGCATGTTCCGCACCATTTAACTCATCTGATGGCCAAATAGGATACAGACCTAACTTCAAATTTAACTTTGTTAAGAATGACAAACTTGCTTACGATGTTGGTATTGACAGTACGCTTTTATCTCCTTCAAATCGTATAGTAACTGCAAATAGTCCAACAAACATTAAAGTAAAAATTAATAATTACGGTTCTAGCAACGTTACAGGTATTGTTGTAAAATATAAAATAGACAATGT